>JBGMRJ010000016.1:0-34670 GCA_048061315.1 Gammaproteobacteria bacterium | reverse complement strand
TTTAGCTAAAACAATGGAAGATATATGCGATGATCATGAACCCGTTGTTATTACTAGAAAAAATGAGCGTTCTGTTGTCATGCTCTCGCTTGAGGATTACGAATCGCTAGAAGAAACATCATATCTTCTACGTAGCCCTAAGAATATGAAAAGACTTATTGAATCTATCGCTCAACTTGAAAAAGGAAATGGCTCCATAAAGGAGTTAAGTGATTGAATCTCATCTTCTCTGATAATGCCTGGGATGATTACCTATACTGGCAAAAAACGGAGAAGAAAATGGTTAAACGCATCAACTCTCTTATAAAAAATATTCAACGCTCACCTTTTGAAGGTATAGGTAAACCAGAACCACTCAAACATGCATTGTCCGGCTATTGGTCTCGTCGGATAAATGATGAGCACCGAATGATTTATAAAGTCGATTCCGAATCTATTTACTTTGCCCAACTCCGATATCACTACTGATATTATTTTACTTACACATAACAGTGGATTTAACCGAACAAACTGTATTTTTTTGGTAGAATTCCTTAGGTACGCATGCGCGATCCAGTTTAGCAAAAATGTTTTTAAACGGATTACAGAAGATAAGGCTTTCGCTTAGTTTGATGAGTCGGAATAATTTACAGGCATCAACCTGTTCGCCATGGCGATGGGAGCGGGGTTAACCGCAAACAAAATCAAAGGCCTTATTTTTGCCTACCCGAGTTTCGCCTCGGATTTGGGAAGCATGGTATGAGTAAATTATGTTTTCAACGCCTGCACCGGACAGTTGGCGGAAGCTGCCAGCCTGCAGGAAGAAATTGAGTGAGCAAGTGGCGTTGCTGTTAAGTTGATCAAGCGTGCGCATCTTTGTTTTTCATATCAATACCGTCACAATGTATACCCACCTGTTATTGAGTTTGTTCACCAAGAAAAACAGCCTGTTTTATTACCAGAACTCGTCTATTCTTTAAAAAAACTCAGTATATTCATTTTCGAACTACTATTTAATAATTAGATGTAAGATATTTAAAATTTAGGTAAATTTTTTCAGCTTATCTTTAGCAAAACGTAGTGCCATAAAATTGAATACTAACAATACAATAAAAAAAATAACGAGTGGTATTTCTCTTGTATTATTGTCAATTTTTGTTACGTCTGTTTCTGCACAACAAGAACCAGATTTATTTTCGCTTTCTCTGGATGAGTTATCTCAGGTAAAAGTTACTATCGCCAACCGGACTGAAGAATCATTCATCAAAGCTCCTGCTTCTGTAACTGTAATCACCCGACGCGAAATAGAACAACTTGGCGTTCGAACACTTAATGAATTGTTGAATTACGTTCCGGGATTCCAAAGTTTAATGTCACCCCAGGATTCCAATCGCAGTATGATTTTGGCTAGAGGCTTATCTGATGTCTATGGTCGACATTTGCTTTTAATGATCGATGGTAATCGTATTAATGATGAATATACCGGCGGTTTTACCTATGCCAATCACTTAATGAGTTTGTACAATGTCAAACAAGTTGAATTTATCCGCGGACCCGGTTCAGCATTATATGGTTCCAATGCTTCATCGGGTGTTATTAATATAATTACTGGTAAACAAAAACAGGCAACATTGATGCTAGGTAGTAACAATGCTCGGAGTGTAAGTGCCTCAACCTTCGGTAGTGCTGGTGAACGTAAATCCCGTGTTGCGATTAATTATTACCGTGATGAGGGACAAAATTATTCCGGTCTAACAGATAACAGTGGTTTCAACAAATCCAGTCAGGATCCTGTTGAAGTATTTGAAGGCCAAATTGATCTGGAGTATGGCCGTAATAAAGTAACGCTGGCATACATGGCAACCCAGCTGGAAGATTATTATGTTAACAGGCGTATTACTAATGGAGTTAACAAAAATGATACCAGTCGATTAGGGATATATTTTGAACGCGAACTCAAGCTACCATCAAATTGGCAAGGTAAATATAAACTTGGTGCAATGCGCCATGATCGACAGCAACAATTCGTGCTGAGTCCCAGTAATCCCATAAAAATTAACAGTTACTGGCAACAAGAGACTATCGATACACAGGTAGATTTTAGTTATATAACAGATTTTAAGCATCAGCTCAGTTTTGGTGGTTATCTAGGCACAATGGAAATTCCTGTTGCCTCGAACAATTTTACAAATAGATTCGTGCTGGATAAATCGCGACAGATAATTGGTCTCTATATTCAGGATCAATTCGCTATAATAGATAACTTACGTTTAACGGCTGGTTTGCGATATGATAATTACAGTGATGTTGGTGATAGTTTTAATCCTCGTCTCGCGTTGTTATACCAGTGGCTCGAAAACCATTCGTTTAAATTCATGTATGGTCGGGCTTATCGGGCACCATCGTTAGGCGATTTATATGACACCGAAAGTATTACCGGTGACGGAAATTTATTCCTGGATCCGGTTATAGTTGATAGTTATGAAATGGCCTGGTTATTTTCAAAAAATAATAACAATGTTATCCTCACCTGGTTTTACAATAACTATCAAGATTTGATTGGTACCCGTACAACAACGGGTAATCTGGTCATTTTTGATAATTTATATGATAACCAAATTCATGGGCTGGAGCTCGAATTTCACTGGGAAATAAATACTAACTGGAGTACACGTGCAGGATTAACACACATTATATCCAATAAAACCACCGTTCCGTCGGGGGCAAAATTTAATGCACCGGTTGAACTGGCACCGGCAACGTATGGCAGTTTGTATTTAAATTATTTACGTAATAACTGGAATTGGAATATCAGCACAGTAGGGTACAATAGTATTTCGGTAATGCAAAATAGTAAGTCACTGTTTATAGTGAATAGTAAACTCGCATACAACATTAATAGACGATGGAAAGTAAGTGCCAATATTCGTAATTTGTTTGATGAGAATTATAGCACACCGCAAAGCCGGCCTATAGGTACGGATGAATCCGGTAATCTTATACAGGAATATCCATCACGGGGACGTGAATTTTTTATTACGGCAAATTACAGTTTTGGACACTAAGATATAAAAATTTAATTCTATTTTTAGAAATTATAATTAATAGTAATTAATATTAAAGTGTCATACCTTATCGATCGATGAAAATCAAAGAGTTACAGTACATTGACAAGTCTTGACATGTCATGATTAGATAGCTATATTTCAATTATGCCAAACATTAAAATCAGTTCAAAAATCGATGAAGCCGCTTGGGAAGAGCTTAAGCAGCTTGCCAGTGAGTCACACCAAAATATATCAGGTGTATTAACTGAAGCAATACGGGATTATATTCGTAAACGTCGTGTTCGTCCTGAAGTCCTACAACACTTGGAAGGTTCTATTCGTGATAACGAAGAATTAGGTCACCTGCTTGCCAAGTAAGACAATCCTGTTCTTATCTTTGGATGAAGTATTGGTTATCCATGAAAGATTGATTGACGTTTTTGGTGGTCCTGCAGGAGTACGCGATTTAGGACTGTTAGAAAGTGCTTTATATCGTCCACAAACTGGATATTACGACGATATTATTCAAATGTCAGCGGCATTATTTGAATCGCTATTGATAAATCATCCTTTTGTGGATGGGAATAAACGTACGGCATTTTTTGCGACAGACACATTTCTCCGTTTAAACGGATATAAAATTGAAGTGGAATCAAAATCTGCACATATTTTTATAATAGGTTTGCTGGAGTCGAACAAAGTGGATATTGATATAGTAGCGACATGGATAAAAAAATACATTCGTAATCTTTAATCTCAGGCTTTTATTGTTCATTGTAGAATCGAAGTTCAATTTGACTTGAATATCTTAAGTTAATTTATAATAATAAAAAAGATAATTGTTTTTTAATTTTTCTTATTACTAATTTTCATTAAAGGTGATGTGATTATTGATAATATCAAGAAAACAGGATAGTAAATGGAATATATTTTTGATAATCGAAGGACTGTTATTGCTGCAATATTAGTTTTATACCTTGGTAAATATTTAAATTTAAAAATTTCGATATTCCGAGAATATAATATACCTGAGCCTGTGGTAGGCGGTGTATTGATATCCATCATACTTGGTATAGTTTATTATATTTTCGATTTTTATATACAATTTGCCCTTGGTGAAAGGGATAATTTCTTAATTATTTTTTTTACTATTATCGGTTTGTCATCACGAATTAATTCTTTAGTGCAAGGTGGTCGCGCATTATTTGTTTTATTGTTGCTGGCAATTACCTATTTGTTTATACAAAACTTCATAGGTATTTCGGTTGTGTCATTAACCGCATTAGATCCAACAATTGGCGTCATTGGCGGAAGCGTTTCCCTCAGTGGAGGTCACGGTACTGCGATTGCTTGGGCACCAACCCTTGTTAAGCAATTTGGAATACAAAACGCAATGGAAATAGGTGTTGCCAGTGCAACATTTGGCCTGGTTTTTGGTGGAATAATTGGCGGTCCTATTTCGCGTTATTTAATTACGAAATATAACTTAAAATCGATTAGCAAAGAACAATTGTCAGTTGGATTGCCACATGATAATGAGCATAAAGTAATTGATATTAAATCCATGCTCAATGCAATTCTGGTTATCAGCCTGACAATCGGAATTGGGATTCAATTACATGAATTTCTGGTTTCTCTGGGTATTCAGTTACCATTGTTTGTTACTTGTTTGTTTTCAGGTATTTTAATGACAAATACAATTCCGGTTTTATTTAAACGCATTAATTGGCCTACAGGCACGCCCACACTTGCGTTGATTTCAGATTTAAGTCTTGGTTTATTTTTGGCGATATCATTAATGAGTTTACAATTATGGACTTTAATTGATTTGGCCGGTCCAATACTATTAATACTACTTGCTCAAATTATAGGAATTACATTATTTGTTATATTTGTTGTCTTTAGAATAATGGGTAAAAATTATGATGCAGCTGTAATGTCTGCAGGATATGCAGGTTTAGCGTTAGGAGCAACGCCCACAGCAATTGCAAATATGACTGCAGTTGTTAAAAAATATGGAGCATCACCTCAGGCATTTTTAGTAATACCGCTTGTAGGTGCTTTTTTTATTGATATTGCTAATGCATTTATTATTAAGCTAATGTTAGCAATAACGAATTAATAATAATTTTTTTGTTTTGTATTTGTGCGACTATTATTGAAACTGGTTTTTTTAGTTAAACTATGATAGAAAGTTAACGGTATACTATTCAGCAGGTACATTAATGGAACTATTATTAACAGTTATAATCTCTACACTAATAGCGGGTTTAGCCATGCCGCTAGGCGCATTGATAGCTAACTTTGAAAATATTCAATCTGATTGGTTGAGAGATGAGCTCAGACATCGAGTAATGGCATTTGGAGGTGGCGCTCTTTTATCCGCGGTTGCTCTGGTATTAGTTCCTGAAGGTATCATTAATTTTGAGCCTTTGGCAGCTGCATTTTACTTTATATTGGGTGGGCTTAGTTTTATGGCACTTGATATTTTTCTTTATAAAATGAATACCCCGGCAAGTCAACTCGCAGCGATGCTCTCCGATTTTGTACCGGAATCAATTGCACTCGGCGCCGCATTTGCAACGGGAAATGATAATGCCTATTTGCTTGCCGGTTTAATTACATTGCAAAATTTACCCGAAGGTTTTAATGCTTATCGCGAATTAAATGAGTCACCATCGTATAAGCCATCAAAAATTATCATTGTATTTGTTTTGATGGCATTGCTGGGTCCGATTGCAGGTGTATCGGGTTTGCTATTATTGGCGGATTCTCCTGTAACTGTTTCAGCGATTATGCTTTTTGCAGCAGGTGGAATCCTTTATTCGATATTCCAGGATATTGCACCACAGGTAAAGTTGGAAAAACACTGGGGGCCGCCGATGGGTGCAGTTTCAGGATTTGTTCTCGGTATGGTTGGATCTATGCTTGTATGATAAAACAAGCAGAAAATTATGTTTTGCTCAACTACAAGATGAACTGAACTACAATAATGAATAAACCCACTAGAATACATTTTTTGTTAAGCGGATTACTGGCGTTAGTTAGTTTTCTCAGCCTGGTTTTTGGATGGTCTGGTCTGCTTAGTGGACTAGTGGTAATTTTGGTTAATTTATATCTTCTTGCTATTCTTTTCGAAGCTGCACACCGAGCTGCAGCAAAAAATACTATGGCAGATAGTGTGTCGTTGGTAAAGTCAGTGTATTATTTTCCATTTCCGACGAAATCGTGGACAGTAATACTGATTATATTTATGGTAATTGCCACCCTTTGTGGATTTGCGAATATGTATCTTTATAGTGCTGAAATTGTATACGTGGGGCCTAGTATCGAAATGGCAACAGCAAATACAGGGTTTAGTGTTACTATTCCTCCACCTTCGATATTGGTAAGTAAAATAGAAGCTGTGTATTTTAGCCTTGTCACAATGATTACTCTTGGATATGGCGACTTTATACCGGCATCCACTGATGCACGGTTACTGGTGATATGGCAGCTTACCACGGGGGGATTATTTGTTATTGCGATTTTCCCACTGATTACTGCACGTCTCGCTAATTTCTAATGCACTGTGAAATAATCTTGTTTATTCTACTATCGAAACAGGGTCGATCTTTTTTTCACTAACCACCATGCCAAGATAGCATACAGAATTGTTTGCAACCAGAGTTGCAGAAATAATGGTCTTACCTGTTGGAAGTCCGCCCCCATCTGATTGAGTTGTAAAAATGCTTGAATACCCGGGATAGCCGGAATTAATTGTGACAGACTGAGTAGGGGGGCTGGCAACATGTTAGTAGGCCACGCAAATCCGGCGGTGAATACAATTGGTAACGAGGTTAAGATTACAATCCCGGTTGCGAGTTCACGTCGAGGTATAACCTGACTAATACTAATTCCCAGAAAAGTAGTGGCCAGAAGAAATGGAATAGCGAGTTGAATTAATTGTAATGGATGGGCTAATTTAGATATGCCGTAGAATTCAAAACAAAAACCAAAATAATAAAAAACCAATATCAAATAGATCACTAAAAATATAAAAGCCCGGGTAAAAATTAATTTCCAGCTAGGCACTTGCAACCAGTAACCAGAGCTTCCAACAGTGGTTTTTTCACCTTGTCCAACCCCGAGTAAGCCTGTGCCAATTAATAGAGTTTGGTGTAGTATTAATACAAATACCGCGGGTAAAATATAATTGATATAACCTGTAGTAGTATTGAAAACTGGTCGTAAATTTAAACGAACAGCACTATATTGTTGTTTGGCAGCAATCAGTGGCTGTCCACTAATTAACAGGCGTTTCACTTTTATTTGAGCTGCCAACGTGGCACCTGCTGTGGCCAGACCTTTCACGACCTTACTGTACACCAGAAAATAAGAGGCATCCCCGGCATAGGATAATGTTGGGTGTTTACCCAATAACAGATCACGATAAAAATGTTTGGGTATCACCAGCATTCCAGCCAGGCCATCTTCGACAATAGCTTCCTGAGCTTCAGGTAAACTGTAAGTATAACGTTTGACTTGCACTTGGGGTGAAGCATCTACCATGCGGATGAGTTTACGGCTAAGTGAACTACTATCCAGATCAACCACAACAACTGCCTGATTGCGGGGTAATTGTTCGCTATAAGGTAATGGGTAGAGAAACGAGTAAAAAACCACACCACCAAAAACAGTCAGTAATAATGCACGGTCGTTAAAGATAGCCTTTAACTCCAAGATTAAAAGTTGCTGCCAGCTCATGCGGTTTGTGCCTTGCATTGAATATTCGTAGCGAGTTTATAGGCTAACGGAAATGCAATAAAAAACAATAATAAAGCACCCATATGCGGTAGAGCGCTAAAAATAGAAGCACCATGATTGGTTTGAAATAGTTGAATTTCGATGTAGTGACTTACGGGTAATATATTACGCCATAGTTGAGCTATCGTCGTCATACTGGATGCTGGGAAGGTCACCCCCATAAAAGCAAAACTAGGTGCAGTGTAGGCAGCGGCCATGCTCAATGCACGAGCGGGATCTTTAACCAACAGAAATAATAACAAGCCCATTGCTTGACTGGCTACCACCATTAGTAACTGGCCTAATAATAATATTGCCCAGCTACCATTCATCGTCCAGTGAAGTAGGCCATACATAAACATTAAAAATACCACGCCTTGAAGCCAGAGGATTACGGTATAAGGTAATAATTTACCGGCAATGGCGGCGATAGGTTGATCGCCAAGCCATGCGGCCAAACCATTGAGCCGAATTTCTCTGGACAAGCTTAACATGGTGATCATTACGATTATAATTTGCCAAATGCCGGGTATTACACCTGAAGCTAGAAAATAGGCATAGTTGGTATTGACATTAAATAGCGGTGTTATCTGACTGCCCACCGGAACTGCTGCACCTAATGCCTGAGCACCAACTTTACCATCATACCTGGCCGTCCTCAGGTCTAGTGTGTTACCAAATGATCCCTGAGCCTGTCGTAAGGAGTTGGCAACCAGGTTTCCGGTCAGTAAAAATTGGCTGTTGTAAAAAGCGGTTACCTGAGGTGATTTAGAGTTAATTATATTTTTTTCAAACTTGGATGGAATGATTACCAGAGCGATTATTTCCGTACTACGCAAGGCCGTGCTACCGGCACTCGAATCGATATATTGATGACTAACACGTATGCTGGGGTGTGAATTAAATTGGCGAATTAAAGTACGTGATGACTTGCTATGATCTAAATCCACTACACCAATCGCTAATTCCCGTGGCAACCCGGCAGAAAATATCCACCAGATGATAAAGAATAGCATTACAGGGACCCAGCTCGTTAATGAGAGTAACCATGAATCAGTTAATAACAGTTGCCATTCACGAATAAGTTGCTGTCGTAACGGCTTCACGGTTGAACCAGAATAGACATGCCCACACGCAGATTTTCGATTGCTTTAATTGGCCTGGCTTCGACTTCAAAAGTACGCATATCAAAACCTTTCGCGGTATCAGTCGCACGCCAGGTTGCGTAGTCACCCATAACCGAGACATAGGTTACTTTAAATTTGTGGTGTGTTTCGCCGATTGCCGGTATTACAGCAATAAATTCGGTACCTTTTTTATACTGTGCTAATTGATCTTCACGAACATGCAATATTGCCCAGACATCCTGCATGTCGATGATATTTACAACCGGAAATCCTGCTGGTGCGATCTCGCCACTGCGCAATAATACTTGTGAAACTTCGCCATCATGCCAGCTATTAATCTGAGTCTCATCGGAATAGGCTTTAACTTCCGAAACAACTTCACGTGCAGCTCGGGCTTTTTCTTTTGCCGCAGTGATGGTTTCACTACGAGTGCCCTCTTTGGTCATTTCATACATCTGATAGGCAGAGCTTTCTGTTAGCCGTGCGGCTTTTAACTGCGCCTGAGCTTCATCCTTCTTTTGCTCAGATAGAACACCATCTTTAAACAAATTACTGATGCGTTCAGCTGTTTTTTCTGCAAGTTGTGCGGCAACTTTGGCTTTTTTCCAACTATCCTTTGCTGCAGCTAGTTGTTGTCGTCTTGCGCCTTTATCTGCTGCATCAGCCATAGCATTTGCGGCTTTACTACCGGCTTTTGCTTGTTCTAACTTTGCAACCAATTCAGGACTGAGCAGGGTGAATATCAGGTGCCCCTGTTTTATTTGTTCGCCTTTTTTAACGAATACCTTGTCGATACGCCCGGGTACTTTGGATGAAATACTGTATTCGCGCGCTTCAATCTGCCCTTGTAATCGTTGTGTCGCGGGTTTATACGCTTGCCAAAATGAGCTAACAATGAGTGCTAGCAAAATAAAAATAATAAACCCGATTAGCAATGAAATTCGTTTATTCATGATGTCCCTTATTCTGATAGTCGGTAAATTGAGTCATTTGATTACTAAGAGCCAATAACCGCGCTAACGATAATACATAGCGATACGCAGCAACCTGCTGTTGAGTTTTTACATTGACCAGAAAGAGTTCGGCATCCACCACTTCTAATGAGGTGGATAATCCCTGCGCAAAGGCAATCGTTCGCAGACGAATATTTTCATTGGCTAGTTCCAGGCTGGGGGTCAACCCATTATATTCCTCTTGAGCGACTTGTGCTTCACGCCAGGTTTTTTCTACTAGCAGACTTAAATCCCGTATCGCCTGTGCTTTGAGATGATCAATTTTTGACAATGTACTTTTTGCTGCACTGAGTTTTCCTGAACGACCACTGCGGCTGATGATGGGAATTTTTATACCGATGCCAACTAGCCAGTCTGGAGCTAGTTCGGCGGCCAAGGTATCGTCTTCATATAAATTATAATTACCCAGCAGAAATGCCTCAGGTAAATAGGCAGCTTGTTTTACTTCAATAAATCCCTGGGCTTGTATTCGTTTCGACTCCAACACCCCGAGACCCGGGTGATTGTTGAGGGTGGCGTTTACCATCGATGTTAATACTGGCATGTCATTATTGATAAACAAACTATTGATCGGGCTTGCATTGATATTCGTTTTTAACAAGCTGTTTAAGGCAAGTTGAGCAATTTCCAGATTTCTATCAGACTTGTGTTGCGCTACTTTTGCAGTTGCATGACTGGCTTCAGCTTTTAATCTTTCGACTCTGGCGATTTGCCCCTGAGTTTCCAACTTTCTGGAATTTTGTAGGTGTTTGAATAAACCACGTTCCGCATCACGTCGTGTTTCAGAAATTTGTTTTGCCAGTACAACGCCAAAATAATATTTGGTTAATTGCTCAAATAAATCCTGTTGTTTAATGCGAAAAAGATAATCGGACTCTTTAAATTTACCCTCTACAATATCCTGAGCTGCATTGATGCGACCACCGGTATAAATTGGCCAAACCATATTTAATGAAGCCGTTGCTACATTTCGATCTGCTATGGTCGTGGTTAAAGCTGAGTTCAAACCACCTGCAGATGAACCAACAAGATTTTCAAAAAAAGTTTTTAATACATCTCCTGCCGGCATGGCGTCAAAAATTTGTGATGGTGCGAGTTTTATATCATCATTCAGGCGGGTATAACCACCACTGATATTAATTTGCGGGAAGTACATATCTTTTGCAGCTTGTTGCAAAAATCCAGCTTCTTCTTTGTTTGCTTCACTCGCAACGAGGCCATCATTATTTTGTAATACCAGTTGCCATGCTTGAGAAAAGGTGAAGTCGTCTGCTACAGCAGGGTTATACGCAAATGGTAGAATACTCAGTAAGATACCAAGAAGGCAATCTCGAATGAAAAACAGTTGATATAAATTCATAGTATTATTTTTAGTATTAGCGAAGAAAGCAAAATGTTACCCAAATCAATCATGCTTTGCTTGCCCCAGAAAATTTTTTATACGGCAAAGTATATCGATAATTATGATTTAAATCTCCCTTTATTGATGTAACATATTCATATAACCCCATATACTGTATGCACTTTGTGTTTATTAAATTCATGGTGCCGTGAACGGGTATTGGAAGTATTTTATTTTGAAAGGAGTTAAATTAGATTTCTTGGCCAGTTAGTAATAATACTCAATAACAATATCACCATAATTAACATTTGTATCTTCACTAATGGTGCTTTCCTTTTTAAGAACGTCACTGGTAAAAACAAGGGTAAAATGTGCGCCCCAGTTTTTATAGAGATAATGGACACCCAACATAACAAACTCAACGAAGGTTTCACTCTCTATTGTGTAATTATCTTTAACTTGATCAGCATCGAAAAAATAAGTATGAGCATTAGCAGTCGCAATGTATTGCAAGGATCCATACAATGAAAAATGTTTAGGGTTTGCCCGTGGTAGGGTAGCATCATACAACATAAACCTGCCAATATTGCTCGGAGTATAGGTAAAACCTTTTGGCATATTGTAACCAAACCGACTTTCCAATTTAAGGTCTGCCGCGGTAAATAAATTGCCTAACACCGCATTGACATCAATTGCAGCATCAAATTGATAGTCACTAGCGGGATCGGTACGAAACACTTTCTTTTTATACATTGCACCAAAATTTATTATCGCTTGATTGTCGAGTTGATTATTCCAACCTTCCGGCTTGGTCGAACCGGTTAATTTGTGTACTATTTCTTGAGATTGCTCGGCTAATGAAGCCGGTCCCACAACACCAAAATTGGCTTCAAAGCCTCTAAACTCATCGTCATTAAAAGCATACCAGGTGCGAGAAACAATCAAGGCACCAGCATAGGGAACATCATTCGGTATAAGATCAGGAGTGGTAAGCGTTGAAGGCGTTTGCATATATTGCCCAACAGAAAATGCCGAGCGATAATGCAAGCCTTTCTTGGTAAGACCAGGGATGTACTTTCCCCAGGTGCCGACTGTCGAAAATAGTGAATCAACATCATCCCAGTTTTGGGTTGAAGCAGAATGCCACTGTGCACTCCAGCCATCGGTAAATACATTATCCGATCCAAAAACCAGATCATTGGTGAAATCAAATCGAAACGTTTTGGATTGTTCGCCGAGGGGCGGTAATTTTTGTTGTTCTGAATTTTGTTTTGGGTCAACTGGAAGATTATCATCAGCTAACGAAAAATTGCTTAATCCTAGTAATAGAAAAAAACCAACTGAAACCGAGCTGCTTTTTATTATCATTATTTTGTTCCCCTAAAAAATACTACCATAACAATTGGTAATATGTCTACGATCCGGTTTTAATTCTATTCGCAATGCGCATAAACGTGTTCTTTCAAAGCGAGACCCGGTGATCGTTGTTTGTTAAGCATTTCAAGAAGAGCTTGAATGATACCAGCGTCATTTTTTTGTTTAGTTCATATTGACGCCTTGAATATATGGCACATGATAATACAAATAAGTAATTTCTAGTAAAAATGACTTATATATTTTACACTGTGTGTTCTTATCTACAAATAAATCATTTTATATTCTATTATAATATCATTTACATACTTTAAAATCAGAGATTAAGTTGATGCACAATAAAATTAAACAGGGAAGGTTTTCGATAGTATTTTTTGCGATACTATTTATATTTATAAATTTTAATATTGCAGTCGTTAAACTCCATGCCGCTGAACAGCAACCAAAAATTGAACAGTGTTTGCAAGATAAAATAGTACAGGCAGATAATACCATGACCGTAGGTGAAATTCGGTTGCTTTGTCAAAAAATAGTAAATGATGCCGGTGCTAAAACAACAGAATCTAACCTGGAACGACGTCAGCAATTTCAATCGGTTGCCTGGGAAAATCCATTCGTACTTTCAGTTCATAAACCTAATTATGTATTAATTCTGGCTAAAAATAGTGAAACAAATGAAGCGCCATTTGAGAAGCAGTACCCAAATGAAGATACCAATTTGGATAACACTGAAGCTAAGTTCCAGATTAGTGTTAAATTTCCTATTGCACTCGATCTATTTGAACGTAATGATGATATATTTTTTGCTTATACAAATCGATCTTTTTGGCAATTATATCGAACCACTTCTGGACCATTTCGCGAAACCAATCATGAGCCTGAATTGTTTTATTCTCTTAAAACGAATTGGAATATTTTTGGTCTGAAAAATAAAATGGTTAACATGGGTTATGTACATCAATCTAATGGCCGCGGTGGAACATTATCACGTAGTTGGAATCGTCTATATGCTTTATTTGTTTTAGAAAAAAATAATTGGGTATTTGGATTTAAACCCTGGTACCGCATTTCAGAAAATATCGAAGATGATGATAATCCGGATATAGAAGATTTTATGGGAAATTTTGAATTAACTGGAATTTATACTAAAGGGCATCATACTTTTAGTGCAATGTTACGAAACAATTTGAAAAGTACCGATAATCGTGGCGCAATACAAATTGACTGGGTTTTCCCTCTTGATCGATACATTAATGGTTATGTGCAATATTTTAGTGGTTACGGCGAGAGTATGATTGATTATAATTATGATCAGGAGAGTATTGGCATTGGCCTCGCTCTCACTGGTTGGTTATAAGAATGAAATAGTTCAGAGATAATCATTGAACCGATAGGGTGATTGTATTGTAAATGTTTAGTATCGATAATGTAAATAGAATCAACTTAACATCAGAAGTTATCCCTTTAAAAAATGATTATGAGGGCGAGGTTTCAGCCGCAGTTGAATATTCAGTTTTACCCGAAGCCGATATAGCTGTTTTGTATATTCATGGCTATATGGATTATTTTTTTCAGTATCATCTGGCTTCGTATTTTGTTGATTTGGGAATTAGTTTTTATGCTATTGAGTTAAGAAAATACGGTTCGTCTATTAAAAATCACCAACACGAAAATTATTTTAAAAATATTGTTGAATACGATGAAGAGATTTCTATAGTGCTTAATAAAATCAAAAAAGAGGGACATTCTAAAATTATTTTAAATGGACATTCTACCGGTGGTTTAATTGCAACACACTATATGTTACAGGGGAAATATCGCCATCTTATTTCTGGCATGATATTAAATAGTCCATTTTTAGAATTAAATGTACCCAAATTAATGAAATTTATTTTACCGATCGTTAGCCCTTTAGCGTACTTATTCCCTTATTTAAAATTCACTAAATTACCTTCAATTTATACTGAAAGTATGCACCGTGATTATAAAGGCCGATGGGATTTTAATCTTGAATATAAGCCGATTCCTTCTTTTATTAGTTACTTTGGTTGGGTTAGAGCAATATTGACGGCATTAAAAGAAGTTCATAATCAAACTATTGAAACCATACCCTGTGTTATTTTCCATTCTGATAAATCCTGTTATGGAGCAACATGGGATAAGCTTATGCTTCATTCAGATGCAGTACTCAACGTTGATGACATTATTTTCTTTGGTCGAAAAATATATCCAAAGGCAGAAATTATTGAAATTAAAAACGCAACGCATGATATTGTTTTATCATCCGATGAGGTAATTGATGATTATTTCACGAATATATCGAAATGGTTAAATAAATATTTTTTTAAGCTTTAGTGTTAATTATTAGAATATAAATATTATTTAGTCGGTTTTTTTACGTTTGTAATTGCTTGGGCAATTTGCCCTGAGAGTTCAATAGTTAATTTACTAAATGCGGCTACCATATCATTATAAGTTTTATTTTTAGTACGGGTTGTGTAATTAAATGATTGTCCAAGTATTTCTTTATTACCTTTGTCATTTAATAAGCTCCAGGTACCATTAAGGTACATATTACTACCGAGCTCGCCATCTAAACGTTTAATATGAATTCGAATTTGGTAATCCGGTTTTTGGTAAGGTAGCCAGGGAGACAATACTACACGATCAGTTTTTAATTGCCTTCCTAACTCGCTTGATATTAATTGTGTTATATTAGTCCCTAAGCCGCCAGCCCATCGATGAAAATCGGCTACTTCAATACCGTATGATCCCACTCGGGTAACCATTTCTGGTCTGTCTAAAAAGGCGGGCAGCCTGACTAACCAAATACCAAGGTAAAGTTGATTTTTGTTTTGTTCAGTATTTTCCTCAGGTACTTTTTTTGTATTCAGTGTATAAAAATTAGTTTTAGGTGAACTACCGCATGCAGTTAAACTAAAAATCAGAACCAATGTGATAAAAAAGCGAACCATATAATAGCACCTCGTTATTTCTAATAAATGTGCAGATTTAGTGCGAACTTTTACCTTTTAAAAGCGCTTCCGGGTGTCGTTCCAGATATTCAGCCATTGCTCTAATAGAGCGAGCGGCTTTTCTAAGTTCGGTTAATGCTTGATCAATTTGCAAGCCCATCATACCACCTTCAGTTGCATTTAGAGACTTAACCAGGTTATTAATATTTACCATGGTTTGATCCAGATTTTTACTCATTTCTTCAATTGGCATTGCATCTATTTTGGTTAATATATTGTCAACCTTACGCAAAATTCCGTTCAGAGATTTAGGAACGGTTGGTAAAACAGGGATGCCATTGATATATTTTACAGTTTCTTTTTTAGCTGTTGGAAAAAAATCCATGGTGATTAACGATTTTTGTGTTATTAAATTTTTAATTTTTAATTGAGCTCGCATACCTCTGTTTACCATCGTGGTAATGAATTTATGAACGGCTTGTTTACGCAATTTATCACTTGAGAATTTTTTACGATTTATGACAGGTAGACGATCTGGCTCGATATCAATCATGGCGTAAGTTAAAATTTCAGTTTTATTCCATTTTTCTTCTGCACCGACATCAACCACAGTGCCGACACGAAACCCTTTGAACTCGACTGGTGCACCAACTGATAAACCACTGACGCCATCCGCAAAATAAAGTTTCATTTGTACACCAAAACTGATGATTTCTTCTATTTTTGGTTTTTCTGTTTGGTATAATCGAAATACTGTATTTTCTTTTGCTTGTATCATTTCTTGATTTAAATTATTAGCCGTTGAAAACGAGATACCACCTGACACTAATGTGACAACTGACTCCATATCGAATTTTATTCCTTCGGCATTCATTTCAATTTGAATACCGGAAATATTCCAAAATCGAGTGTTATTCGTGATGTATTTATCATGGGGCGCCTCTATAAATATCTGAATCTCAACACGACTGTGATCTTCAGTAAGTTTGTATTTTGTTACATTGCCAACATTGATTCCACGAAATTTTACAGGCGAACCTCTAAATAGTGAGCCTAATTTATTAGTCTGCAATGTGTAAATAGTACCAGCGTTTCCAATTTGGTATATATCGGGGGTTTCTAAACCAATAAATTCGTTTGTTGGTTGCCCACCAATACCCGGATCAACTTCAATGTAGGCACCACTGATTAATGTATCTAAGCCGCTGATTCCGCCAAGACCGATACGGGGTTTAACCACCCAAAAACGCGTACTGGTTGTTAATCTTTTTTGTTTAACGCCTTTAAATTTAATAATAGCGATGACTTTTGTAAGATCATCTGAAATCTTTAATTCTGTGAGCTCACCAATTTTTATATCGCGAAATTTTACGGCAGTTTTACCAACCTCCAGACCTGAAGCATCTACAAATGTCACTTTAGCTATCGCTTTTATTTCGAAAGCACTTTTAAATACCATCCAGCCGCCGATTAATGCAGCAATTATGGGTATTATCCAAACCGTTGATATTCCAATTTTCGTTTTATTTAAGGCCTTGGGTAGCTTATTCGATGTAGAATGATTGTCAGTATTTGTCATTTTAATTTTTCACGATTACTGTTTTTGATCCCATAACAATTTTGGATCTAATGATAGTGCTGCAAGCATGGTTAAAATAACCACTGCTGCAAATGCTAATCCAGCTGCTCCAGGTTCAATTGTTGTAATTGCACCAATTTGAACAAGTGCACTCATTAATGCAACAACAAAAACATCTACCATTGACCATTTCCCAATTATTTCAGCGAGTAGGAATAATTTTGTGTTCTCCTTTTTACGCTGAGATTTACCGAGATTAATAATAATAAGGATATACGCAATTGAAAACATTTTTACCAAAGGAATTAACACACTTGCTAAAAATATGACAATGGCAAGATACCATTCATCATGCGTTAAAAAAAACATGACACCGCCCATAATAGTGCTGAAATATTGTGACCCAAATGATGTTGTAATCATAATTGGTTCAGTATTGGCAGGGATATACAGTATAAATGCACTAATTAATAGTGCCCAGGTTCGTGCAATGCTGTTCTTTTTTCGATAATGAATGTGACTATGGCAACGAGGGCAGACTGCATGCGATTGATTTAATAGTTCTACCACTAATCCACAACTGTGACAGCCAGCCAATCCAAGATTCTTTGCCCGATTTGAGGAATTATTCATGTTTAACGTCGTGCTGGTGTTCAAAATTGTTGTCCAGTTTTGCCCATAATAAATAAGGCTCGAGTGATGCAATTGTTGCAGCATAGGTAATAATAAGCGCCAGAAATGCATAAAACCCGGTATCGAGTAGAACATCGGCAAGTGCAACTAACTTTACTAATGCCACCAGGATGGCTAAAAAAAATACATCCATCATCCCCCAGGGTAATAATCGGCTCAGCCAAACCAGTATGGGTTTTGTATATGGGAACTCTAGATCATAATAAATAGAGACCAATATGTAGAATAAACCGAAAATAATGATTCCAGGAATAAGAACGCTCGGTAACCATACCAGTGCAGCTAGTATCGGGTTACCTCGTTCAGCAAAGATAAGAGCAGAATCTGTTAAGGTGACATCATTTTCATTCCCCGCGATACTGAGCGACATAATTGGGTAGCTATTGGCTATAATAAATAATATTATTGATGTAATAATAAGCGCCAATGGCTTTTCGATTCCATTTATAGGATTTTTAAATAAAATATTGCCACAACAAATGCAAGAACTTACGTAACCCGGTTCAATTTTAGGCACAGTTTGTAATGTGTCACAATGAACGCATATAAAGGTATGTTGAGATTGATTTGTTAAGCGCATGCTTCTCTAATAACTGATAAGGACTGTTTTGAGTGTTTATAATTAAACAGTACTGTAGCAAAAACTTATAAGAGAATGTAGATTAAATTTAACTGCTTCCCCGGCGATAGTGAATTACCAATCGCCGAAAAAACAGTATTACTTTAACCCTGAGTTATTGGAACAATCTTGGGGCTATCTGATAGTGCTGCTGGAATTGTAATACTTTTCAATACATCAATTTCATTGCCATTAAAGTAAATGTCAACAATGGCTTCATACTCAATCGAAGCATTTGCTGGAGCAACATTACCCGATCGAAGTGTAAACTCCTGATCCCACTCATTGTTAGGGGTAGTTTCAGCAGTGAGTGACATATTGCCCAATACTGTTTTGGGTAATCCGCCATTCGATTCGGGATAGATTCTTGAGTTTGTTGTATTGGTTACACGAATCCGACAATTTTCTAATGTGAACAAGTTCCAGAGAGGAACATCAGGAAGGGGGTTGTGTAATTTCACATTGACAAAAAATTCTTCATCGGTGTTTACAACAGATCCGGTTTCAGGGGTGAACTCTGCTGTTATCATGGGCATGATCATTTTAAATACCTCCTATTTAGTTTTCATAGTTGAATACTGCTTTAAAAGGTACATCGAGTTTCTAAATTAATCCTTTTATTTTGTAACATCTAAATCAACTTGAAAAGTTAACAAAATGTCTGTTCAAAATAAAATTCCTATTATTGAATCAGGCGAGACTTTTTATATATTATTAGTTCCTTTATGTTAATAGTAGCAGAAGACTAAAAAATAAATATTCTTATGGATGGTATTAATTACATTAGGTATTTTTTTAGTTTTTTTTGTCAATTGATTTGGATCAAGGGGATTAGATAAAAGTTAATCCTGTTTTATTAGTGCTATATATTTGGATTTATTTAAAGGGTTTGTTATTATCAATTTTTATTTATTAATGTAAGGTATTTAAATGAAAGCAACAGCTGAATTACAGGTTATTCCTATAGGCAATGGTGTCTCTGTTAGAAATGAAGTGGTGAGTGTTGTTGAAATGTTAAAAGACTACAATTTTATTATTGAAACTCATGCATCAGGGACAAACATAGAGGGAGACATGAATGAAATTCTAACAGCCGTAGAAAATATCCATACAGCCCTACACGAACAAGGAGCAGTTCGCCTTGTTAGTTATTTAAAACTGGAAACGCGCACTGATAAAACACCAACATTATTGGGTAAAAAATTGTAGAAACTAAAGGAAGGTTTACTTTGACTTGTTACGTTACAATATCGTGATAATTAGTCAACGCTTCTTTTAGTGTGGTTCGTTCAAAGGCATCTTCATTCATCTCCAACCAATTGCCATAGGTCTTGTTTTTGAAATTATGACTGGAGCAAACGCCATTAAACTCACCAAATATTGTTACTCCGATTAGAGCAAGGTTGGCAATATGTTCCTGAACGCGGTAACGAATATATTCATGTTCAAAACGCAATTTTTCTGTATTAGTAATGCAGTCATCGTCATGCAAGATTGTATTTTCCAATGAAACACCCTGGGCTCGACCGGAATGAAATAGGGTGTTGAGTTCATTTTGATCTGCAAAGAGTCGTGCCGGAGCGATATCATTTTTAAACACTTCTTCTGATAGGTGTGATGAAAAAACCTGTTTATTTTTATCCTGCGAATATTTGATTATGGATGCACTTGGTGATTTATGCGGTAGAAAACTGCAGAAATTAATTTCATCCGATATGGTAATGGGGCATTTAATGACAATCGCGTTGCGATCTGCATTTTGTTGAATAAAACCGGCTTCTTGAATGAGGGCAACAAATGGCTGGGCACTTCCGTCAATGCACGGTACTTCAGGTCCTTCAAGCACAATGAGCGCATTATCAATATTGCAGGAGTAAAGTGCAGCCAACAATTGATTAACAGAATTAACCTCAACACCGTGTGAATTTGAAACTGTTGTTGATAGTCGAAAATCAGTAACATTTTCATCATTCGCAATTACTTTTGAGATTTTGTTATCAACATCATGGCGCACAAAGGTATAGCCTGAATTTGCTTCACTTGGCATCACCTTCATTTGAATTTTTAGTCCTGTTTGCAAGCCATAGCCAACACAGGAAAAAGAATCGTGTATTGTGCGCTGATAGAATGGTGAAATTAGTCTTGTAATCATTATCGGGTTCCGTAAACATTGATGAACAATATCTAAAGTTTACGAAATTACTTTGTTACGGGCTTGTCAGTGAGTGCCAGATGCTTATCAGAATACAGAATATTTTACCCCGAGAAATTACCAGTTTAATGCATGGAAAATGCCAAATTACGAGAATTTTTAAATTAATGCATTAAAATCAATTGGTTACTTTATTTTGTGGGTTGCTGCTTTTAAATTATGCACAGTAATGGTGTAAAGTTGATGCATGCAGTATTCATTTTAGTTTTGAATTTACATCAGTTATATATTTAATAATATTCAGCCGGTTTCCAAATAAATATTTTAAAAATAGAGTAAAATTACAGGATATTACAATATAGATAAGAATTAAAATGACAGAAGAAATAAAAACACCGCTTAATTTTATTCGTCAAATAATTGATGAAGACTTAAACAATAATAAAAATGAAGGCAACGTTAAAACACGTTTCCCGCCAGAACCCAACGGTTACCTTCATATCGGTCATGCAAAATCAATTTGTTTAAATTTTGGAATTGCACACGATTACAACGGGGTCTGTAATCTTCGGTTTGATGATACCAATCCTCATAAAGAAGATATCGAATACGTTGAAGCGATAAAAAAAGACGTGCAGTGGCTAGGATTCGAGTGGGCTGAATTACGCTATTCATCAAATTATTTTGATACTTTATATAATTATGCTGTAGTTTTGATTAAAGCGGGGCTTGCCTATGTTGATGATTTATCGGCGGATGAAATTCGGGAATATCGCGGTACTTTAAAACAGGCCGGTAAAAATAGTCCCTATCGTGATCGAACAGTAGCAGAAAATCTGGATTTATTTGAAAAAATGAAACTGGGCGAGTTTGAAGATGGCTCACACGTGCTACGCGCTAAAATCGATATGGCATCCCCGAATATTAATATGCGGGATCCAACCCTTTATCGTATTCGAAGTGGCGTTGTACATCATCAAACCGGGGAGCTGTGGTCTATTTATCCAATGTATGATTATACGCATTGTATTTCGGATGCTATCGAAGGAATTACACATTCCTTGTGTACACTTGAATTTGCCGATCATCGGCCATTGTATGACTGGGTGCTTGATAAGTTACAGGAACATTCCGATCTCGAGTGTCATCCGCAACAAATTGAATTTTCACGCTTGAATCTGGAGTATACAATAACGAGTAAACGTAAACTCACTGAGTTAGTCGAACAAGAGCATGTTACTAGCTGGGATGATCCTCGTATGCCGACAATTGCCGGCTTACGACGCCGTGGTTATACTGCTGGTTCCATTCGTGAGTTTAGCAAACGAATTGGCGTCACTAAATCTGAGAATATGATTGAAATGGGTGTATTAGAAGATTGTATTCGAACGGATTTAAATGAAAATGCTCAACGGCGTATGGCAGTATTAAACCCGTTAAAAGTCATTATAACGAATTATCCGGAAACTCAGGTAGAACAACTTAGTGTTTCAAATCATCCTCAAAATGAAACTCTAGGCAGACGTATATTGCCCTTTAGCAGGGAACTTTACATCGATAAAAATGATTTTGCCGAAACACCACCACCAAAATTTAAGCGTTTAATTCCTGATGGTGAAGTGAGACTGCGTAGTGCATATGTGATCAAGTGTGAAAAGGTAATCAAGAATGATAATGGCGATATTGTTGAGTTACAGTGTCGCTATGATCCTGACACCTTAGGGAAAAAACCGGAAGGACGAAAAGTAAAAGGGGTTATTCATTGGGTTTCAACAGAATCGGCAATTGAAGCTCAGGTTATGTCGTATGATCGTTTGTTTAATCACGCAACACCTGATTCCTCAAAAGAAGAGGGTAAGAGCTATCTTGATTTTATCAATCCTGAATCCTTAATCGTGTTAGAAAAATGTTATGTAGAATCAAACCTTAAAGATGCCGCGATAGGTGAGACATTTCAATTTGAACGAGAGGGTTATTTTTGTCTTGATAAGAATAAAACCGCAGATAATCGCATGGTCTTTAATAAGACAGTGTCACTGCGTGATACCTGGGGTAAACTTAAAGGTAAGTAATCGTTGTCATTATCGATAATAGAAAAATTCAATTTGAGTGTCGAGTAGCTCGATTATGTCGTGATCTTTAAGCTTCTTAAAGTCTTTACCCAGCACAGTGCCGTTGATTTTAGGAATATCAGCCGCACGTTTAAATTTTTTATCATTCAATGCTGATATTGTATAACCATCAGGATTTCTGGCAATGATGGCAAATTTTTCGCCATCAAAGCCTATTGTGTTAAAAGGTTTTCTTAATTCAAGCACTTTTGATTTAAGTGGTCCGGTAAGAACCCGTACTCCAGCGACAGGCATGTTGGTTGTTTCAATAGGGTCGATGACACTGATTTCTGATTTCGACTCTTCAAATTCAGCTTTTATGAACATAGTGGGTTCATAAACATCCTGAGCTGCATGATAAGCAAACTGATAGTTCCCAATTTGAATTATATCACCGTGTTCTAGAATAGATTTGGTTATTCGAACTCCGTTCAATAAAGTGCCATTAGTGCTGGCATTATCTTTAACATAAGTTTGATTATCAGCATTAAAAATAGTTGAATGATGCCCACTTACAGTGAGTTCACTAAGCTGGATGTCATTATTCAACTTACGTCCAATACTGATAGAGTCTTTATCCATGATAAATTCGTTTACAACTGCACCATCGAGTGTAACAACAAGTTTTGATTCATCATTTGTCATTGTTTGAGTATTATTGGTAGTTTTCAATTAATTTTCTTCTTCGTCATCGTCATCATCTGATTCCGAATCCATTTCGAAATCGGCTTTATTGCGTGCGTGCAAATAAGCTTCATTTTTTGTTATTGTTGTTGAATCTATTAACTTTCGAAGTGAATTATCAAAGCTCTGCATACCTTGCATTGCGCCGCTTTGAATAACAGTATCGATTTGATCGATTTTTCCTTCTCGTATTAAATTAGATACAGCTGCATTATTAATCATTATCTCTAATGCTGCAACCCGTCCTTTTTGGTCCGCACGTCGTATTAATACCTGCGATATTACGCCACAGAGTGAGGTTGATAACATTGTTCTGATATAGGGTTCTTCACCGGCCGGGAATACATTAATAATACGATTTACTGTTGCGGCTGCTCCATTTGTGTGCAATGTTGCAAGCACTAAAATTCCCATTTCTGCCGCTGTTACAGCCAGGCTTATGGTTTCAAGGTCTCGCATTTCACCCACCAGGATAACATCGGGATCTTCACGTAAGGCTGAGCGCAGGGCGCTAGCAAATGTTTTGGTATGCGCTCCAATTTCTCGCTGGCTAATGAGACAATTTTTATCACGATGCACAAATTCAATAGGATCCTCAATTGTAATAATGTGTCCCTTTCTTTCAGTGTTAATAAAATCAACAATTGCAGAGAGAGTAGTGGATTTACCCGAGCCAGTTGGTCCGGTAACTAAAATCAAACCTTTCTTAAGACGCGCTAAATTTTTTAAAACCGGTGGCAGTCCTAGACTATTAAGAGATTGAATTTCGGCGGGTATTGCGCGTAATACCGCACCTATACCATCATAATGCTTGAAAACATTAACCCGGAAACGAAATTCAGCTGATGGAGAATAAGAAAAGTCAGTCACATGATCGATATCAAACTCGTTTTTCTCATTATCATTCATTATGCTAAAAATAAGATCAGACGTTTCTTCTTCTGTCAGCACACGGTATTTTACAGGAAAGACATCTCCATTTATTCGTATTCGAGGTACATTGCCTGAAATCAAGTGAAGATCAGAGCCACCTTGTTTTATGACCATATCCAAAAAAGTATCTATTCTATTCACTGTCATATCGACATTAACTAATGGCTAAATTGATTTGAGGAAGAAGATCAGGATCGGTTACGAAACGTTGAAATTGTTTTTTGTCGCTGGCATGAAGATAGGCATCATCGGGATCAATTTCCTTGTTCTTTACTGATTCTAATAAGGCTTGATCCATTAATTGCATTCCTTCTTCACGACCGGTTTGTAAGATTGAAGGAATTTGATGTACTTTACCATTTAAAATTAAATGAGAAATTGCAGAATTACATGCCATTATTTCAATAATCGCTTTTTGACCTCGACGATCCAGGGTTCGCACTAATTTTTGGCTAATGACACCTTGCAAATGTTGCGATAGAAATGTTTTAACCATTTCTTTTTGTTCAATTGGCACTGCATCGATAATTCGATCAAGTGTTTTTACGGCCGAGGTGGTGTGAAGTGTGCCTAATACAAGATGACCGGTTTCTGCTGCTGTCATTGCCATGGTAATTGTTTCATTATCGCGTAACTCGCCAACTAAGATAACATCGGGATCTTCTCGCAGAGCGGATCGTAATCCATCAGCAAAACTTTTTACATGCGTTCCAACTTCGCGTTGAACGCATAATGAGTGCTGGCTTTTATGTACATATTCTATTGGATCTTCAAGTGTTATAATATTTAGGCGTTTGTTTTGATTAAGCCAGTTAATCATAGCGGCAAGGGTAGTAGATTTACCCGTGCCGGTTGCACCTGTAACAAGTATTAACCCTTGAGTATTATATAAAAACTCATTTACTTTTGGTGGTAAATTTAGTTGATCTATCGTCGGAATTTTAGGTGCTATTATTCGAAAAGAAGCACCTAAGCCTGTAATTTTTCGAAACAAATTAACTCTAAACCGACCAACTTCTTCATGTTGATATGAAAAATCGAGATCTTCACCTGAAATAAAATAGTCTCGTTGTTCTGGTGTTAAAATCTCATCAACTAAAGAATCCAGTTCTTCTGGTGTTAAATCGCGGTATTTAATGGGAGATAACTCACCATAGAGGCGTAACATAGGCGGTTTGCCAACGGCAAGATGTATATCGGAACAACCTTGTTCTCTACCGAGTTTTAAAAAAGCATTAACACGTGGTGGCATTAGCTTGCTTCTCGTAATATTATGGCGCATCTAGCGAGATGCGATCGTAGTTCATCAACGGATTGATAACGTTTATTGGGGTCAACTTTTAAAGATTTCATAATTATTGCATCAAGGGCATCGGGAATAGTGTCTACAACTTCTTTTGGCCTTTTAGCTTTACCTTCAACGTGTTGAAATAAAATTGCCATTGAGTCTTTTCCTTTGTAAGGAGGTTGTCCGGTGAATATTTCATACATTAAAATTCCAAGACTATAAATATCAGTTCGAGCATCAATCTCTTTATCTCTTACTTGTTCTGGAGCCATATAGGTTGGTGTTCCAACTAAAATGCCACTTTTTGTGATTCTGGAATCAGTTTGGCTTGCAGCCGCAGCTAACCCAAAATCGACTATTTTAACGATATCATTATCATCTACTAATATATTAGCTGGTTTTAAATCACGGTGCACGACTTTTGCTTTATGGGCGAAACTCATGCCTTTGCAGATATCAAGAAGAATTTTAATCATTCGCAAATGATCAGAAGTCATTTTATTCTTAATTTCATAAGATAATGAATGACTATGAAAATATTCCATTGAAATAGCATTTGAATTTCCTAATCGCAAGAAATCGTAAATTCGGATTACATTTTCATGTGTCACTTTTCGCGCATAACGTAATTCATGAATGAAACGACGAATCATGTTTTCGTCTGATGCTACCTGTGGATTTAAGAATTTTAATATTATATCTTCTCTAACTATGGTGTCTTCGACCAAGATTACAGTACCGAAAGCACCTTTTCCGACTTGTCTGATAACTTTATACCGATCTGAAATTAATTGACCTTCTACTAATTTTGCCGGGTTAATAGTTTCTAGCGATGGTAAATTATTTGCAGGTTGAATATTTTGTGGAACATTATCTTTTTCAGGTTTTTTGTTAAGCTGTATTTTAGAATTAATTCTTGTTTCTTGTTGTATGATAGTATTATCATTTCGTGAATTTAGTGAACGAGTATTGTTGTTATTACTCATGTCGATGTCTAATGATGTGTTTTCAATATTTTGCAATGCGCTAACAATGTTGTTTTTTACACTATCATTAAGATTTTTTTGCTCTATAATTAAGGCTTCAGTTTCTTCTTTGCCAATAATTTTTATTAAAGTTTTAATTGCAATTTTTCGAGAATCTTCATCGATACTTAATAGCTCGAGTAAGGGCTGAACTGCACGTTTATCACCAAGCTGAGCTAATGCATCTGCGGCACGCTCTTTTACCCACCAGTCTTTATCGCTTAAGGCTTTAATTAAATGCCCTAATGCGCGATCATCTTTAATACAATTAAGTATTTCAACTGCTGTACGCCTTAGGAAATCATCTTCATCAGACATTAGTGAGAAAATAGCATCAACCACTTTGGGGCCACCAATTGAACCCAGGGCGTCTGCTGCACGAACTCGTACCCACCAATCTTTATCACGAAGAGTAGATATTAACGCTTTTATTGACCGTTGATCACAAATCTCATTTAATACTTCAACTGCTGCACGTCTAACGAATTCTGAATCATCCTGAAGAATGTCTATTAAGTAATGTATTGTTTCTGGGTCTTTAATTTTTATAAGAAGTTCTATTGCTTTTGATTGAGTTGCTAAATCTCTGTCTTTTAAGTATTCAACAATTAGCTTTGGATCGATATCAACTGAAAGTTTGATTAGACCATCGAGTGCCGCAACTCGAACCACACGTTCGGCATCAGGAATGCATCTGAAAAATATATCACGAACTTGAGTTGTATCAACTCGAGATAGTAATCGTAATGCCATTTGCCTAATGCTGGTATCTTGATGAAATGTTAGTTTACTAAGTTCATCAACTACTGATTCATTTGAAATTTCATCCATAACTCTAAATAATACTTGTCGTCCACCTTTATCTGATTTTGCAATCATTCTTGCTACTAAAACAGGTTTTAAGTCTTTCTTTCGAGCTAATAAAATATGAACTAAAACATTTTTGGGGATTTCAGGATCTTCAACTATTTCTAATAGATTGTTAATGTCATAATTTTGATTTGTTGCTAATATGTTCATTATACATTTAACAATTCGATTGTCATTATCTGTTAAGGCATCAATGTAGTGTTGTAATGAACGGTTATTTAAAAAGCCTATTAATAAATTTTCAATAACGTGAACTGAATCGGCTTCCGGAATAGCATCAATTAAATTACCTATTGATGATTCACCAATATGTTTTATTTTACTGATAGCTTCAATCGTTTCAGGTGAACCTGAAGCGGAATCTAGAAGTATATCAATTGCTTTATTTGCCTTGTAATTCTTTAACAGGCCCATTTAATGACTACCATATGTTTTATTATTCGATTGGTGTAACACGAATGATATAAGATTTATTTATTAATATAATTTCTTCTTTATTTTTAATTTTATCCATGTGAATTTTTACAAACTGATTCGAATGATCATTTATATAATCAAATAACCTTGAATGAGTTTGGGGTAAATTTTCCTTAATTGTACCTTCAAGTAACGAACCATCCATCATGTGGATTTGACACTTTATTCTGGAATTACATTCTTCAATTTCTGAAATATCACTATTGTATTCAATACGAATAATTGATGTTTTATTATAAAACCTTAATTCTTCAGATTCATCACGTTTTAAAACTACAAAATCCTGAGGACTATTTAATATTTCCAAGGGTGATTCATGCCCTGCATGATAATAACTTTGTTCTCGAATGAATAACGAGCCGAGTACTTTTCCCTCTGGATGTACCCATAAAGATACTTTTTGTAATAATTTAGGAATAATTAAGCTATCAGTACTTTGCGAATTACTGTTATCTGTCATTAGTGTACCTGGTCAATTAATAAGCGTTTAAAAGCAAAGAAAAGGTGATTAATTTATGACTAATCATAGGCTTATTATAGAATTTAGAATTAAATTATTCTGTGTTCCTTAAGAGTTTATTTAATTTTACTTAAAAAACACTCTTATGATCCACTTATCAGTTGAACCTGCATTTTATGTATACTAATCAGAATAAATATCAATAATATCATGAACTTGCAATAATTATTTAAATTTAAATGTAGTAGATACAAGGTAAATACCTACATATAGGTATTTATATCCCGATATCGAAAATAATTTTTATTTAATCGTCTGAAACCTTAGCTTTTTTTTCAAATTTTCAAATATATTGCCGATAATTTATTAATTGATAGACATAAAAACGACGATTTTATGAATTAGTAATAAATGTGATATATGTATTATGGGGATAATTGTATTTAAAAGTGGTAAGGATGAAGGTAAGTCCGTCACGATAAATGATGGGGTTTACTTCGGTCGTTTTTCTAAATCTGAGAAGGCGATAAAGAGTAATATCTATGTTGCAGATGTGGAGGTAAGCAGGAGGCATTTGCGAATTTTTGAGTCAGATGGCCATATCTATATCCAGGACTTGAATTCTACAAATGGTAGCAGTATACAAGGTATTAAAATTCGCCCCGGTGTTATGTATAACATAAAAGCTGGAGACCAAATTGTAATTGGTTCAACAATTTTGGAATATTATGATTCTGACAATATCGATAATGATATTGTCGAACTGGAAAATTCTCTCGGTTCAATTCCTGAACTTGAAATTATAAATGAAGATGAAAGTGATGCAGGTAATATAAGTGCATTTTTAGACGCGTCAAAAATATTTTCTGATTTACCGTGTGATTATACTAATACTGAATACGAAAATGATGAAGTGCTGCGAAAATTGACAGCTATGGCGCAAGTTAGTATTTCACTGGGCACTATAAAAGACCGCGATACTTTATTAGATAAAATTGTCGAGTGTATATTTTCGATTTTTACAAAGGCTGATCTTGCACATATATTATTTGTTGATAATGTTACGAAAGAATTGCAAGTTGTAAAATCAATGGATCAAGCTTCCCGGGAGGCAAGATCTGAAAAAATTAAAATATCTAATAGTATTGTCGATGAAGTTATCAATAACCGTAAATCATTATTAATTATGGATGCGCTGGATGACGAACGATTTAAGGAACAAGAATCCATAGTTGATTTGTCAATTAGAAGTGCCATGTGTGTTCCTTTACTTTATGAAGACTGCGTTCTTGGCTTGATACAGTTAACATCAAAAGATGTTGCGGGTGTATTTACCAAAGTGGATTTGGAGGTGTTAACCGGCATCGCGGCTCAAATTTCAATATCATTAAAAAATTCCCAACTGTTTGATGAGATAGAACAATTGTTTGATGGCTTTGTTGTTGCATCAGTTCAGGTTATTGAAGCCAGAGATCCAACTACGGCAGGACATTCATTTCGAGTGGCTGAGTATACGGAAAATTTAGCAATTGCTGTTGATATGGAAAGTGCTCATAAATTTTCTGATGTTTTTTTTGATGTTGCGCAATTAAAAGAAATTCGATATGCGGCATTATTACATGACTTTGGTAAAGTAGGGGTGCGTGAAGGTGTATTAACTAAAGAGAAAAAGTTATATGGCCATGAAATTGATTTACTTAAGAATAGATTTAAATATGCTCAAGCCTGTTATGAAAGAAAATTGTATCAACAGCTGATAGACGACCATATTAGCACTAAATTATCCAATGATGATTTTTTGGAGTTGAAGTATAATATTGATAAAGAAATAATACTGGAATCAGAAAAGCTGGAAGAATTTCTGGAGTTGGTTATTAAAACGAATGAACCTGCAGTTCGATATAAAGATATTCCTGGTGAGATGAATAATGTTGCAGCGTATTCTTTCTTCGGGATCAAGAACGAAGAGGTTTCCTTGATTAATGGTTTTGAATTTTCAAAATTAAGTTTAGCTCGTGGTAGTTTGAATCCGGAAGAACGAGTAGAGATAGAATCTCATGTTCGACATACTTATGCATTTTTAACACTTATCCCCTGGTCGAATCGATTTAAAGAGATTCCGAATATCGCCTATGCTCATCATGAAAAATTGGATGGTTCCGGTTATCCGAGGGGGCTAAAGGAAGATCAAATTCCCGTACAAGCTAAAATTATGACAATTGCGGATATCTATGATGCACTAACGTCAGGTGATCGTCCTTATAAACGTGGGCTAACTTCGATAAAGGCTTTGGATATTCTACATGCAGAAGCGAAAGACAATAAGATAGACTCGGAGTTATTACGAATATTTATCGAGTCAAATTCTTATAAACTTAATTTACACTACTAAATTATATTTTATTTAAATACTGTAGATCTTCTTGAGTATCAACATCATGTAATGTTGGTAATTTTTTGTATTTAATATTTAGTTTCTCAAAGTTATCTAATGTGCTTTTTAGTACAGTATTTTCACCCCATGCTATATTAGTGAAAATTGTTTTAACGGATTTATTGAATCCAATTAAAACATAACCACCATCATGGGCAGGGCCTATAACTGCATCGTATCCGGATGATAATGCTTTCCTGGCGTTTAATAAATAATCCGCCGTTAGTTCAGGACAATCAACCCCGATAATAATGCAATGAGAATAAGTAGATAGATTTTCATCGGATGCTTGGTACATTCTATCACCAAGATTATTTCCTTTTTGTATTTCAATAGTTAAGTTATGTTCTTTTGCAAGATTAACGATTATTTCATTACTATGAGTTGTTGTTGTATACAGTATAAAATCGATATTTTTAATTTCCGACGTAATAGTGACAGTGTGTTTTAATAATTTAACATGTGCTTCAAAAGCACCGGTTTCTCCTATGGCAGGTATTAAACGGGTTTTCGTTTTTCCGGGTTCGGGGTTTTTCGTGAAGATCAAACAACAGGTAGAATTATTTTTTCCCATAATACAATTCAACCAGCTTGTTTGGACTAATACCAATAAAATATAAAAATCGTAACATCCACATCAGTAATATTGTTTTGATAATGCCATGCTCTTGCCATCGGCGGCTTGAAGTAGATACTTTGTCTGATAAACAGGCACAACTATAGCGTTGCCGTAGTTTTTTTGAAATGGCGATGTCTTCCATAAGCGGTATTTCCGGAAAGCCATTTACAGAAAAGAATGCTTCCTTAGTAATAAAAATACCCTGATCCCCGGTTGCAATTAACGTATATTTTGAACGTAAATTCATCATGGTTTCTATAATTCGAAAAATAAAATTTTGGTCTCTAAGATTTACGTTAAACCGACCCCAGTTGTTTTGTGATGACAATGATTTCAAAATAGAAATATCAGCTGCTTCAGGTAATTTGGTATCTGAATGTAAAAATACAAATACAGTGTTTTTTGCGCGCTTTGCACCTAAATTCATTTGGTAAGCCCGACCGGGTTTTGATACTAAAGATTGATCGACGTAATGTTGCGCTAAAGTGACTGTGTTATCGTCACTGCCACCGTCAACTAAAATAATTTCATGACCATTTTGACGATAATATTGCATACCTTTTAAAAATGAAACAATTGTTTTTTCTTCATTAAGCACCGGAATGATGAATGAAATATAGTGATTAAGACTGGATTTTTTTTGCATCACGATGAAATCGTTTTATTTATAAATGAATTTAAATAAAACAACTAATCACTAAGAGCACCACCGCAACTACTACCTTGCCCGGCAGTGCAGGCATAACAGTGATCAGCAACTTTTATCGAATTATGATTAATGTCATAGTCCATAATGTCGCTTATGTGAGTTTTAGAATTTGTATTAACTGTTAAAGGAAGGTTTAACATTTGATTGAAATCACAATCATATAGATAACCTTGCCAGTCAATACTGATTAAACTTCGACACATCACAGTATCAAGATTAGTATTACTATAGGCTTCTTTTAGAGTTGTGATGTACTGATGAAATTGTTTTTTTGATATAAGCATGCTTCCAAAACGCTTTATAGGAACATTTGTTATGGTGTAGAGTTGATTAAACTCGATTCCATAATTGTTTCTTAATTCTTTTTTATATTCTGCTTCCAGTACATTTTGGGCCGGCGGTAAATAAGGACCGGTAGGATTGTAAACCAGATTTAATTGATGCTTTTTATCATTAGTACCATAACCCAGTGAGTTTAATAATTTTAAACCGGTGATGCTTTTTTGAAAAATTCCTTTACCGCGTTGACCATCGACATTCGATTCCTGATAGCAGGGTAATGATGCAATAATTTCAACATTATTTTCCATGAGAAATCGTGCTAAATCTTCCTGTCCTGGTTCAAGTAAAATTGAAAGATTACATCGGTCTATAATATGAATGTTTAATTTTTTAGCCTCAGTTATTAAATATTTAAAATGAGGATTTAATTCAGGAGCACCGCCGGTTAAGTCCAAATATTTTGGCTTATTATTTTTCATGTATTTAAGAATAGTATCCATAATCGAAATCGACATTGATTCAGTTCGGGCTGGGCTGGCATTGACATGGCAGTGTAAACATTGTTGATTGCATTTGTATCCCAGGTTAACTTGTACAGTTTCAAGCTGTTTTCGAATAATAGTAGGGAAGTCTGAGTTACTTAATAAAGGAAGTGTATCGTGCATTTTATTTTGATTGTATTATGATTTTATATATTGACTGTGATTTATACATTTAGTTCATAACGGAATAGAGTTTGTAAATATCAGTAATTGTTTTGATAGAAAATTAAATTCTTCCACCGGTTACAAAACGACTACGCCAATAGTTTGTATTCATAGACGTGATATTCACTTTTTTACCGGTTGAAGGTGAATGAATAAATTTATTATCACCTAGATAGATTCCCACGTGCGAAACTTTTCTATGATCAATTGCAAAAAAAACCAGATCTCCCGGTTTAAGTGATGATTTATAAATGCGTTTAACGCTTTTTAGTTGTCCAGTTGTTGTTCTTGGTAATTTAATACCTTGTTTTTTATGTGCATAGTAGACTAGGCCACTGCAATCAAATCCGGTTTTAGGTGATGTCCCGCCATAATAGTAATCCACACCTAACATGGCCTGGGCATTATTAATAATATTCTTTTTGCTGTGGCTTATTTTACTTTGTTTAAAACTAATGGGTTTTGAGGGTTTATGTTGGACTGTTGAGCAGCCTGACATTAAGCCGATAATTAATAGTGGAATAAGAATATTGGTAGAAATCAACTGCATGTCAGTAATAGTATAATTTTAATAGCGTAGATAACATAGCAATGTACTTTATTTTAGACACAAATACTAAGGTTAAGCGTGAATTAATTGTATATTTATTATACAGTTTAGACCATATAGACTAGACTAACACTATGGATCCGTCTGGAATATCAAGTAATCAGTTTAGTAATAGAACAGTGTCATCTACTTCACGTGGTGATGCTCAAAATCGTGAGAAACACGCCCAATTTACACCGAAAACGAATGAAAAATTGTCACAGAATGAGCAAGCAGATTTAGCACAATTAAAATCAAAAGATAGAATGGTTCGCGCACATGAATCGGCTCATCGTCAGGCTGGCGGGCATTTAATTCGTGGAAAAACCGGATTTAAGACTGAAAAAGGATCGGATGGAAGAGAGTATGCTGTAGCCGGGGATGTTAAAATTGATTCATCTGCTGTAGATGGTGATTCAAAAGCGACATTAGCAAAAGCTCAATTAATTGAAAGAGCTGCTTTGGCACCGGCCGATCCGTCTACTCAGGATCGAGCCGTTGCAGCTAAAGCGGCTAAAATGGCAGCGATAGCACGAGCCGATATATCACGACAGCGGGCTGAAAAAATGCGTGAAGATGATAATGCGATGGACGTGCAGGCTGGTATTTCAAATGCAAATTTAAAAGCGATTAATGCCTTTCAATCATTGCAAAGTTCACCAACTGTTGATGCAATCGATTTAGTTGTGTAAGTAACATTATACTTATCTTCACTACTTTCCCTTTAACTTTTTAACGAGCACAAATGCAAGGATATGGAATCGGTGCAGCCTACTAAAGACCGTCTGCTTCATGGA
>JBGMRJ010000015.1:0-38869 GCA_048061315.1 Gammaproteobacteria bacterium | reverse complement strand
TGACGACAGTTGGTTGACAATCACTTTAAACATGCCCGGTGAACACAATGTATTAAATGCTCTCGCAGCTATTACTATTGCTGATCAGGTTGGTGTTGAGAAAAGTGCTATCGCTAATGCACTGGAAAAATTTGAAGGCATTGGCCGACGTTTTCAAATTGAGAAGTTTAAGTTTAATGCAAAAAATATAACGTTAATTGATGATTATGGTCATCATCCGAGTGAGGTTGCAGCAACAATAAAAGCGATACGCAGTGGATGGCCGGGCCAAAGACTGGTTGTTGCTTTTCAACCGCATCGTTACACCCGTACACGGGATCTGTTTGAAGATTTTTGTATAGTATTATCACAAGTTGATATTTTAGTTTTGCTTGAGGTATATGCAGCAGGAGAAGATGTATTGACCGGGGCTGATGGTCGGGCATTATCGCGTGCAATTAGAATGAGGGGGCAAGTTGATCCTGTTTTTGTAGAACAAATTGAATTACTACCGGAAACTTTAGTTGGTATTTTAGAGAATGACGATATTTTATTGACCTTGGGTGCAGGTAATATTGGTGCGATGTCGGCTCAACTACCTGAGCAAATTCAATCAATAGCGTCAGCATAAGATTATGTTAGAGGAATGCCTAAAAATGGCTACAAAACATAACGGAATTTTAAAATTAAATGAAGCAATGTCACGTCATACCTCTTGGCGAATTGGTGGTATTGCTGATCAATTTTATTTACCGGAGTCAGTAACTGATTTAGCACTTTTTTTAAAATCGTTAGCGGTAACTGAAAATATAGTATGGGTTGGTTTAGGGAGTAATCTCCTGGTCAGAGATGCTGGAATCCGCGGTACAGTTATTTGCACTAGCGGTGTATTAAATGAAATTAATTTCATCGAAAATAAACAGGTTACGGTTGAAGCCGGTGTAGCATGCCCGAAAATAGCAAAAAAATGTGCTGAACAGGCACTATCCGGTATTGAGTTTTTAAGTGGTATACCCGGAACCATTGGTGGAGCACTTAATATGAATGCCGGTGCATTAGGTCATGAAATTTGGGAATTTGTGGTTGAAGTCGAAATGCTTACTCGTCAGGGTGAAATACGAAAACGTTCAAAAGATGATTTTGATATTAGTTATCGACAGGTATCCGGGAAAGACTTTGAACTTGGTGTTGATGAATGGTTTGTATCGGGAACTTTTAAATTAATTTCTAGTGAAGAAGTTACGGTAAAAGAAAAAATTAAGGAAATATTACGGCGTCGAGGTGCAACACAGCCAACACAGCTAGCGAATGCAGGTTCGGTTTTTCGTAACCCTGATGGGCACTTTGCAGCTAAATTAATTGAAGACGCCGGATTAAAAGGTTTTTGTATTGGTGGGGCATGTGTTTCAGAAAAGCATGCCAATTTTTTTATTAATACTGGCTCGGCATCATCAAATGATGTTGAAGCACTAATTAAATATGTCAGTGATTTAATTTATAAAGAGCACAACATAAGGATGATTGTCGAAGTTAAAGTGATAGGAGATAAAAGCTGATTTTTAGCGATTATAAAATTTATGTCAGTTCAGAATTTGAATAATAATTTTAAGAGCAACCCTGATCACTACGGTAAAGTCGTGGTATTGATGGGGGGGTGGTCTGCTGAACGTGAAGTTTCCTTGAATGGCGGTAGCGCAGTTTTAAATGCACTTAAGCGTCAAAATATTGAATGTGCTGCGATAGATGTTAAAAAAGAAACTGCGATATCTCAAATTGAAAATTGTGAATACGATATTGCATTTAACATGTTACACGGTCGCGGTGGTGAAGATGGTGTTATTCAGGCATTACTGGAATTAAAAGCTAAACCTTATACTGGAAGCAATGTTATCGCATCAGCACTAACGATGGATAAGATTAAAACCAAACAATTACTCGATGGAATTGGTTTACCAACTCCCGGGTTTGCGATTATGACTGAAGATTCTGATTTTGAATATATTGCTTCAAGTCTCGGTTTACCATTAGTTGTTAAACCCGCTTTAGAAGGATCCAGCGTAGGCATGAGTATTGTGGAAGATGCTAGTGAGCTTTATGGTGCTTATGTTACAGCTTCTCGATTTTGCACGAATGTGATGGCTGAAAGGTATATTGATGGTGCTGAATATACTGCAACAATTTTAGGGCATGAGGCTCTACCATTAATTCGTTTGGATACGCCACGAAAATTTTATGACTATGTCGCAAAATATGAAGCAACAGATACTAATTATTATTGTCCCTGTGGTCTTGACGATGTGATAGAAATGCAATTAAATAATTTGGCTTTGTCTGTGTTTGATGCAACAGGTGCGAGTGGCTGGGGACGTGTAGATTTATTTCTGGATCAACAAAATAAACCCTGGATAATAGAAATTAATACCGTACCTGGAATGACAGATCACAGCCTGGTTCCAATGGCAGCAGAGCAAGCCGGAATTGATTTTGATAAATTGGTTTTATTGATTTTAGATGAAGCCCTAAATGAAGAATGTAAAGCCGAGGTTGAAAATGAAAGCCAAAGCTAAAAATAAAAATTCACAAAAAGAAATTACAACTAATAATTTCATTAGAAAAATTATTTTAGTTGCATTATGTATTGGTTTGTTAACAGGAGTTCTTTCTCAAATTAGCTTTGATGCTATATTACCAATTAAAAAAATCAGGGCTCAAGGAGAGTTTATTAATGTTACTGAAAAAATGATTCTTGATGCGATTAGTGATGATGTTAATGGAGGATATTTAAGAGTTAACGTTCATGGCTTAAAACTTAAAATTGAGGAACTGGCTTGGGTAAAAGAAGCCGCTGTTCGACGAGTTTGGCCAGATAGCGTGGTGGTTACAATTAAAGAACAAACAGCATATGCTTTTTGGAAAAATAACGGCTTACTGAATGAACAGGGCGAATATTTTGAACCGGTAAACATTACGGCGCTAAAACTTCCAGTATTAATGGGACCTGAAAATATCAAAGAAAAAGTGATGACTGTTTATCAGGAACTTGAAGACCAATTGAATAAAGTCGAGCTAAGTGTCAGTGAATTTAAACTGGATGATAGGCGTGCTATATATTTGCAGTTATCAAACGATATTAAAATTTCACTTGGTCGTAACGAGTATCGAAAAAGATTAATGCGCTTTATTACGGCATATAAAATAGACCTTAAAAAATATTCGAATAAGATTGATTATGTTGACATGCGGTATACCAATGGGTTTTCGATTAAATGGAAAGAAAATACTCAAGCTACGAATGCAGGAAATATGTTGATGGGAGTTCAATATGTCTAAAAAAATAGATAAGAATTTAATTGTTGGTTTAGATATTGGAACCTCAAAAGTATCTTGTATTGTAGGTGAAGTTACTCCAGAAGATGAAATAGAAATAATCGGTATTGGTTCTTGTCCTTCTAGAGGATTGAAAAAGGGTGTTGTGGTCAATATCGAATCAACGGTTCACTCAATTCAACGTGCAGTTGAGGAAGCAGAATTAATGTCGGGTTGTCAGATACATTCTGTTTTTGCAGGAATAGCGGGTAGTCATATCCGCAGTTTGAATTCTCACGGTATAGTTGCCATTCGAGAGAAAGAGGTTAATTCTCTTGATGTTGATCGTGTCATTGATGCTGCCCGGGCTGTTGCGATTCCAGCGGATCAAAAAATTCTTCATATCTTACCTCAAGAATTTATTATTGATAACCAGGATGGGATTCGTGAGCCCATCGGAATGTCTGGTGTCAGATTGGAAGCAAAAGTTCACATGGTTACCGGTGCAGTTAGTGCAGCTCAAAATATTATCAAATGCGTTAAACGTTGTGGACTTGAAGTTGATGATATTATTCTGGAACAACTCGCATCGAGTTATTCGGCGTTAACCGAGGATGAGAAAGAGCTAGGAGTTTGTTTGGTGGATATTGGTGGTGGTACAACTGATATAGCTGTTTTTACTGAAGGTGCGATTCGACACACTGCAGTGATACCTATTGCAGGAGATCAGGTCACCAATGACATTGCCGTTGCACTCAGAACACCTACTCAGAATGCAGAAGAAATTAAAATTAAATATGCATGTTGTTTAACGCAGTTAGCTACTGCAGATGAAACTATTGAAGTACCTAGTGTAGGCGACCGACCCGCGCGCCGTCTCGCACGACAAACATTAGCTGAAGTAGTTGAGCCACGTTATGAAGAATTATTTACATTAATTAAATCTGAATTACAACGATCCGGATTTGAAGATATGTGTGCGGCAGGAATCGTATTAACGGGTGGTAGCTCAAAAATGGAAGGTTGTACTGACCTGGCTGAAGAAGTTTTTCACGCTCCCGTTAGAATTGGTGTTCCGCAATTTGTAACCGGCTTAATTGATGTTGTCAGGAAGCCAACTCATTCAACCGGGGTTGGATTATTATTATTTGGTTTTCAAAGTAGAGAGTTACGGCGAGTGTCGTCGGCTATGGATGGAAATATCAAGACTGTTTTAAATAGAATGAAAAGTTGGTTTCAAGGTAATTTTTAGTTTTTTATATTTTAACACTGAAATATCAGTGAGGAGGTTAATACAATGTTTGAATTAATGGACTCTTATACGCAGAGCGCTGTCATTAAAGTTATTGGTGTTGGTGGCGGTGGTGGTAATGCGGTTGAGCATATGGTGGCACAAGACATCGAAGGTGTTGAATTTATTTGTGCTAATACCGATGCCCAGGCATTAAAAAATGTGCGTTCACGTACTGCCTTACAGTTAGGCTCTACTATAACTAAGGGACTGGGTGCTGGCGCGGATCCACAAGTTGGTAGAGATGCTGCATTGGAAGATCGTGAGCGTTTAGAAGAAATTATGGATGGTTCTGATATGATATTTATTACTGCCGGAATGGGTGGTGGTACAGGAACTGGTGCCGCACCTATTGTTGCACAAGTTGCTAAAGAGCTGGGTATCTTAACAGTTGCAGTGGTGACGAAGCCATTTCCATTTGAAGGTGTTAAACGAATGGAAGTCGCTGATGCTGGTATTAAAGAGTTAAAACAATATGTTGATTCTTTAATAACAATTCCAAATGAAAAGCTTCTGAGTGTGTTAGGTAAAAATATTAGTTTGCTGGACGCATTTAAAGCCGCAAATGATATTTTATTAGGAGCCGTTCAGGGTATTGCTGAATTAATTACACGACCTGGTTTAATTAACGTTGATTTCGCTGATGTCCGAACTGTTATGTCTGAAATGGGAATGGCAATGATGGGTTCCGGTAAAGCCAGTGGCGAAGATCGTGCAAAGGTTGCTGCTGAAGCTGCTATTGCAAGTCCATTACTGGAAGATGTTAATTTATCCGGTGCTCGAGGAATTTTAGTGAATGTGACTGCTGGTCTCGATATGTCAATTGGTGAATTTGAAGAAGTTGGTAATACTGTAAAAAGTTTTGCTTCTGATGATGCCACTGTTGTGGTCGGTACAGTGATTGATCCTGAAATGTCTGGTGAGTTGCGTGTTACGGTTGTTGCTACCGGTTTAGGCACTAATGAACTTTATAATGAAGAGCCGGTTAAATTGATCGTTAATAAAACGAGTAATGGTGATGTGGATTATGGTTCATTAGATCGTCCCACCGTGATCAGACATAAAAATTCGGAAAATGCGGGTATGAAGGGCTCAATGGACAATATGGATTATCTTGATATTCCAGCATTTCTGAGAAGACAAGCTGATTAAAAGAATGAACTAAACAGGCATGGATTGTGCATATAATCAACATGTTAGTACTGGTATTCTGAGTATTTATTATTGTTAAATGTAACTATACTTTGGCCCAGGAAACTTGTTGAAGCAATGCACAATAGCGTAGAATCCGGTGTTTTGGTGACCATTCATTATGGAATTCACCCGAAATTTGTTACTATCGGCATTTCTATCGATAGATAGGTGAATTTAAAATGAAGGTACAGGAGTAATTTAAAAGTGATAAAACAGCGTACTCTGAAGAATGTTATCAGAGCAACGGGAATCGGGTTGCATACGGGTGAAAAAGTGTATTTAACTTTACGGCCGGCAGCGATTGATACCGGGATTGTTTTTCGTCGTGTTGATTTACCTGAGCCTGTCGAGATAAAAGCCGTACCTGAAAATGTTGGTGAAACCACATTATCGACTACCTTAATAAAAGGTGATGTTCGAATTTCGACAGTGGAACATCTTTTATCAGCCTTGGCCGGGTTAGGAATTGATAATGCTTATATTGATTTAACTTCTGCTGAAGTTCCTATTATGGACGGTAGTGCTGGACCGTTTGTTTTTTTGATTCAGTCAGCTGGAATTGAAGAACAAAATGCTGCTAAGAAATTTATTCGAATTAAACGTAGTGTCACCGTGGAAGATGGCGAAAAATGGGTTAGGTTTGAGCCCTTCGAAGGCTTCAAAGTCGCTTTCTCCATAGAGTTTGAGCATCCTGTTTTTAAAGATCGAGAGCAATCGGCAGAAATTGATTTCTCAACAACCTCCTTTGTTAAAGAAGTCAGTCGTGCGCGGACATTTGGATTTATGAATCAAATTGAAATGTTACGAATGAATAACCTTGCACTAGGCGGTAGTCTCGATAATGCCGTTGTTGTTGATGATTATCGAATTCTAAATGAAGATGGTTTGCGTTATGAAGATGAATTTGTAAAACATAAAATCCTCGATGCCATTGGTGATCTGTATTTATTGGGTCGTAGTTTAATAGGTGCTTTTTATGGTTATAAATCAGGGCATGCTCTGAACAATAAGCTACTTAGAACATTACTCGCCAATGAGAGTGCTTGGGAACTGGTTACTTTCGAAGATGTGGAACGATCGCCTATATCATTTGTTCAACCTGTTCAAGCGGGTTAGTTACTAAAATCGCTTAAAATCACTTTACATTTATCTGTTATATAAGGTTAAATGTCTCTTAAAATAATTTTAGTCATAGTCTAAATTTGAACGCGAGGCCAATTGTCGAAGGACAGTTGCTAACTCTACTTCCTCAACACTATCGGCTAAAGTCATAAGGCAGCTCGCCGCAATTTTTGAAATTGGTTCTCTGCGGAGTTGTCGTGTTTTGGGTTCGACGTATTTTGGTTGAATACGCAATTTTATTTGAATAAGTCCTTGAAATTCAGGTAGTTGCTGTAAATGTGTTAAAAGAGATGGAATTTGATATCGTAATCTTGATATCCAGGCTGGAGAGTCTGTCAGTAAAATGAGCTTGCCATCAGTAAAATTTGCTATATTACAGTGATTTTTAAGGGTATTATCTAAAATTGAGTGCAATCTGGTATTTAAGTGCGAAATTGCAACTGCACGTGTGATGAGTCTCTCAAGTTCATCGCTGGAGTTACTTAAATACTTGTGTATTTTTTTTGGGGAATTCATACTAAAAATTAACCATTTACGAATATTAGCCGATAAAATATAAACAATAACAGGTTATGTAGCAGTATATGAATATTATTCTATTTACGAAAGGCAAAGGTTGTTCCGGATTAGTCGCTTTAAGCAAAAGACGATTTGTTACAGTGTTTGTTAGCCTATTTATTATCTTACCAATAACCACTATTTCAGTTGGGTATTATCTTGGTGTTAACCAAATGCGTTTGCATCCGGATGACATTGCCCTAGTGATGGAAGCGGAACGCGATGAGCAAAAATTAAAAATTGAGTTGGCAACCCGCAGTGCAGAAGAGAATATGAATGCCTTGGCAATCCGTTTAGGAAAGCTCCAGGCACACGTTATTCGTCTTGATGCGCTTGGGCAACGTCTGACTAAAATGGCAAAATTAGATAACGGAGAATTCGATTTCGATTCATCGCCAGCCCGTGGTGGTCCGGCTAGCACTATTAAAGGTCAGGTAATAGATGTTCCTGATTTTATAAAAGCATTGGCAAATCTATCCAGTCAACTTGATCATCGTGGTAATCAACTGGGTATTCTAGAAACCATGATGATGAACAAAAATTTACAATCTGAAGTAATGCCAGCTGGTCGCCCGGTTACTCGAGGTTGGTTATCATCTTACTTTGGTATTCGAACAGACCCATTTACCGGACGCCGCGTGCATCATTCAGGTGTTGATTTTGCAGGTAAGGAAGGATCTAATGTTATTGCGGTTGCAGCAGGTGTAGTCGTTTATGCTGGTCGTAAGTCTGGTTATGGTAACCTGGTTGAAATTAACCATGGTAATGGCTACTACACTCGCTATGGTCATAATAAAAAGATTTTAGTTAAAGTTGGTGATACTGTTAAGAAAAATACAGTTTTATCCTTAATGGGGTCAACCGGTCGATCAACCGGCCCTCATGTTCATTTTGAAGTGTTAAAGAATGGTCGTGCTGTTAACCCTAAAAAATACGTTCATCGAACACATTAATTTATTCACATGTTTTCCAAAAAACACCTGTCAAAGTTAATTGACGGGTGTTTTTGTTTAGCCCTTCTCATTTTATCATCGTGTTCACCGATGCCGTCTTCATCCCAGGAAAATACTCCGATAACAACACCCACATCGGATACCGTACTCGATATCGGTTTTGCTGAAATCAGAAATCCAGAGGGTGATCCTAATATTGTGTCCAGGCAAACTGTGATGAATCCTACCTTTAAAATTGCAGCGGTAGGTGACATTATGCTGGGAACAAATTATCCGTTCAATCACTTACCTGATCAGGGAATTGATCTATTAGAAGCGGTTAAACCCATATTACAAAGAATGGATATCAGTTTTGGCAACCTTGAAGGCGTTTTAGTCGATGAAGGTGAACCGGCTAAAAAATGTCTGGATTTAACACGGTGTTATGTTTTTAGAAGCCCGGTTAGTTATGCTGCGTTATTAAAAGAGTCTGGTTTCACAATGATGAGTCTGGCAAATAACCATGCTCGCGATTTTGGTGAACAAGGTCGACTTTCAACCATGGCGGCATTAGATGAGCAGGGTATTTTGCATTCGGGTATTGTTGATGATTTTGCCATTACTACGTTAAAGAATCGTAAATTTATCATGATTGCCTTTGCACCGTTTCGGGGTGCAAATGACATGTTAGATCTTCCTTTAGCCGGTAAGCTCGTTAAAAGCCTTGCACAAGAATATGACGTGGTGATGGTCTCAATGCATGGCGGCGCAGAAGGGGAAGATATGACGCGCTTACCGTTTGCGACAGAGTATTTTTATGATGAAGACCGTGGTGATGTTGTTAAATTTGCTCGAACCATGGTCGATAATGGTGCAGATATTGTACTGGGTCATGGGCCTCATGTTCCCCGGGCAATTGAATTGTATAAAAACAGGTTAATTGCCTACAGTCTGGGAAATTTTGCGACTTATTATGGTATTAATGTCAAAGGGCGGCGGGGATACGCCCCGTTATTAGAAATTGATATCTCGCATCAAGGTGCATTTCTCGGTGGTAAAATTCACTCATTTAAGCAAAATCGCCCTAATGGACCTCAAATTGATATTGAGCATAACAGTGCTAAATTGATTCAAGTTCTATCACAACACGATTTTCCAGATAATATGCTGCAATTATCACCAACCGGAAATATACGCGTGTTAACGCAAGAATCTGTCGATGCCCGATAAGCGGAATGTTTACAGCCATTAATTCGGTTTCTGTCGAAAATCTAAGCTTGGCATTCCCATATTTATTACAGTCTATTTTCCCATAAATGAATGATTTCTGAGGACAAAATCCGAGCAGAGCGGTAGAATAACGGGCTTTATAGAGAGCAGCTTGGATTGAATTGTACCGGAATTAATTTAGCCGGGATCAGGGTTTAAAATTATCGATTTACCCCAATACTATGCATCAATATAGTCGTTGTATAAGACGCTTCGGAATTTGAAAATTAAAAATTAAATAGTGATAGTGAAATCATGTTAAAGAAAATTGTTACCAAAATATTTGGTAGTCGAAATGACCGTTATATAAAACTACTACGTCGGGAAGTCGACATTATTAATGGCTTCGAAGCTGGATTTAAAGCATTACCGGATGAGCAGTTAAAAGCTAAAACTCAGGAATTTAAAGATCGTCTCGAAAAAGGTGAGACACTTGATGATATTTTAAATGAAGCATTTGCAGTTGTTCGTGAAGCCAGTCAACGAATAATGGGCATGCGTCATTATGACGTACAACTAATCGGTGCCATGGTATTAAATAAAGGCAAAATTAGTGAAATGCGTACTGGTGAGGGTAAAACCCTAATGTCCACCTTGGCGGCCTATCTCAATGCTTTGCCCGGTAAAGGAGTGCATGTTGTAACGGTAAATGATTATTTAGCGGCACGTGATGCTAAATGGATGGAGCCTTTATATAATTTTCTGGATATGACTGTTGGCGTGATTGTGTCAGAGATGTCACACGAAGATAAACAAGCAGCCTATGCAGCTGACATCACCTACGGCACAAACAATGAATACGGTTTTGATTACCTGCGCGATAACATGGCGTTTAGCATGGAAGATAAAGTGCAACGGGGTCATTCCTTTGCCATTATCGATGAAGTTGATTCAATTTTAATTGATGAAGCCAGAACACCATTAATTATTTCCGGACCTGCTGATGAAAGTTCAGAATTTTATCAGGCAATTAATGAATTTATACCCCGTTTGGATAAACAGGAAGAAGAGGAAGGTCCAGGTGATTTTTCTGTAGAAGAAAAAAACAAACAGATTTTCTTAACAGAAGATGGTCATCAAAAAGTAGAAGATATTTTAATAGAAAAGAATATATTAAAAGAAGGCGAGAGTTTGTATGATGCATCCAATATAGCGTTAATGCATCACATTACAGCCGCGCTTCGAGCACACGTTTTATTTTCAAAAGACGTGGATTATATTGTTACTAATAACGAAATTGTTATTGTTGACGAGTTTACCGGACGCACCATGCCGGGTAGACGTTGGTCCGATGGACTGCACCAGGCTATAGAGGCAAAAGAAGGTGTTGCCATTCAGCAGGAAAATCAGACACTGGCATCGATCACCTTTCAAAATTATTTTCGTATCTATACCAAACTTTCTGGTATGACCGGCACAGCAGATACAGAAGCCTATGAATTTCAATCAATTTATGGACTTGAAGTCGTGGTGATACCAACCCACAAAGACATGGTTCGAATAGATAACGTTGATCAAATTTATCTTACGGCTAATGAAAAGTATCATGCCATTATGATGGATATTCAGGATTGCCAAAAACGCGGTCAGCCAGTATTGGTTGGAACAGCTTCAATTGATGTTTCTGAATACTTATCATCGTTATTGAAAAAAAATACTATCAAGCATGAAGTGCTTAATGCCAAACAACATGAACGTGAGGCAGACATAATCGCGCAAGCCGGAAATGTCGGTGCTGTCACAATTGCAACCAATATGGCAGGCCGTGGAACGGATATTGTATTGGGTGGTAATTTAGATGTTGAATTATCGAAGAATCCAAAAGCCAGTGAAATCGAAATTGAAAAAGTAAAACATGATTGGCAAAATCGACATAATGATGTATTGAAAAATGGCGGCTTGCATATTGTTGGTACTGAACGCCATGAGTCACGGCGAATTGATAATCAGTTACGGGGTCGTTCAGGGCGACAAGGTGATGCCGGTTCCAGTCGTTTTTATTTATCACTGGAAGATAATTTAATGCGCATTTTTGCCTCTGACAAAATTTCTGGTTTAATGCAACGCCTGGGTATGGAAGAAGGTGAAGCTATAGAACATCCCTGGGTTAGTAAAGCCATTGAGAATGCTCAGCGCAAAGTTGAAGGTCATAACTTTGATATGCGAAAACAATTACTGGAATACGATGATGTGGCAAACGACCAACGTAAAGTGATTTATCAACAACGGAATGAATTAATGGCCGATGATGATATATCCGGTGCCATAATCGCAATTCGTGGTGATGTTATTAATGATGTTATAGATGGTTATGTGCCACCTAATAGTATGGAAGAGCAGTGGGATATTTCAGCTCTTGAAGAAGTATTACTGGGTGAGTTTGGTATTCAAATGGATTTACAATCAATGTTGAAAAACGATGATAATCTTCATGAAGAAAGCCTTCGAAATACTATTATGGATGAAAGCAATCGATTATACAAAGCCAAAGAAGAAGATGTCGGCGCAGAAGTGCTTCGTTATGTTGAAAAACAAATAATGCTTCAGGTGCTTGATCGTGAATGGAAAGAACATTTAGCCACCATGGATTATTTACGACAGGGTATTCATTTACGGGGTTACGCGCAAAAGAATCCAAAGCAGGAATATAAACGCGAATCTTTTCAAATGTTCTCAGATATGCTTGATGCCATTAAGCATGAAATTGCAACTGTAATGAGCAAAATTCAGATTCGTAGTGAAGAAGATGCTGAAGCTGTAGAAGCACAACGTCGTGCACAAGAAGGACAAATGGAATTTCAGCACGCAGACAGTAGTGCAATGCAACAGGATAACGAGCAACAAGAGCAACAGGAACATGCTCAACCGTTTGTACGCGAAGGCAAAAAAGTTGGTCGTAATGAACCATGCCCCTGTGGCTCAGGAAAAAAATACAAACAATGTCACGGCAAACTGTAACTAAATTATTGCATAACCATTAGTTTATCGTATTGTCGGTAAAATAAAAATAACCATCCCTTCTCCCTCCGGGAGAAGGCCAGGATGAGGGGATAAATTAACCAATGAGTTCAAATGCAAAACCAACCCCAATTATAAAACCATTAAATTTACTCTCAATACCCGGCATTAAACTCGGGACAACCTGCGCTAATATAAAACAAGCTAACCGAAAAGATCTGGTCTTAATCGAACTAAGTAAATCTACCACGACCGTGGCTGTTTTTACTAAAAACCAATTCTGTGCAGCACCCGTTCAGATTTCAAAACAGCATTTACAAGAATCAGCACCACGTTACTTACTGATCAACACTGGAAATGCAAACGCCGGAACCGGCGAACAAGGCTTGCAGGATTCTAAACAAGCATGTGCTGCTGTCGCCGCAATTGCTAATTGTAACGCGAGTGAAGTTTTACCATTTTCAACCGGTGTCATTGGAGAAAATTTAGCCATGGATAAAATCCTGGCAGGCATACCCAGTGCCTATAATAATTTATCCGATCAATCACAAAACTGGATTGATGCGGCTCATGGAATAATGACGACCGATACCAAAGCCAAAGGCCATTCAATTCAATTTAAAATTGATAACAAAATAATTAACATTACTGGAATCGCAAAAGGCTCAGGCATGATACGACCCGATATGGCAACAATGTTAGCCTATATCGGAACTGATGCAAAAATTGAAACGCAATTGTTACAACACTGTTTACACGCAGCTGTCGATAGCTCATTTAATCGAATCACAGTTGACGGCGATACTTCAACTAATGATTCGTGTTTATTGTTTGCCAGTGGAAGTTCCGATGCTGAAATTACATCGAAAAATATATCTGTATTTCAAACTCAGTTAACAGCACTATGTGAAAATTTAGCAAAAGATATGATACGTGATGGCGAGGGCGCTACTAAACTGATTACGATTAATATCAACAATGCAAGCACTGAACAGGAATGTCTGGATTTAGCGTATTTAATAGCACACTCACCTTTAGTCAAAACGGCATTTTTTGCAAGTGATCCTAATTGGGGCAGGTTATTAGCTGTTGTTGGTCGAGCTAATATTGATAATTTAAATCTTTCCACTATAAAAATTTATTTAGATGATTTATGTATTGTGTCAAATGGTGGCCGCGATTCAGGCTATACTGAGTCTGTGGCACAAAAAATAATGAATCAAAGCGAAATTACAGTAACAGTCGATCTAGTTCGTGGTGATAAAAATACTACTGTATGGACGTGTGATTTTTCAACTGATTACGTGCGTATTAATGCGGAATATCGCACATGAGTCAAATTACCCAATTACACAAGAAAGACATTGTTTATGTTGCTGTTGCAGTTATTCGTGATGAGCTAGGCCGCTTACTCATAGCAAAACGCCATGCATTTCAGGATCAAGGTGGTTTATGGGAATTTCCCGGCGGTAAATTGAAACAGGGTGAGCATGTCATTGATGCCCTGCAACGTGAAATAAAAGAAGAAACAAATTTGGAGTTAAATTACTTTCGCCCATTATTAAAAGTTGAACATGCATATCCGGAAAAAACAGTATTATTAGATGTATGGTTAGCAGGCGGAGTGCAATCAATAGATGCAACTGGTTCTGAAGGGCAAGAACTTCAATGGGTATATCCTGCAGATTTAAATCAGTATCATTTTCCAGATGCAAATCATTTGATTATTGATGCTGTAACTTTACCTAAGCTTCATGTTATAACTGGAAAATTTGATAATGCAACCGAATTTTCACATAAGCTAATGAATGCGCTGCAACTGGGTAGCGGTCTGGTACAGTTACGTTCAAAAATGGATTGTAATGAATCCTATTTTGAATTATCTGTTCGAGCTAGATTATTGTGTAATCAACATCGTGCAAAACTAATGCTAAATATACCAATTGATGAATTTAATTATCATAGTGCAGATGGTGTGCATTTAACATCTGATGTCTTAATGTCATTATCATTACAAGATTTAATACCGCTATACCAACAGGGTAAGCTAGTGTCAGCATCAACCCACAATCAAAAAGAAATCGACAAGGCCAATGAATTATTACTGAACTATATCTTTCTGTCACCTGTTAATGCGACTAACAGCCACCCGGATGCAACTCCTCTTGGCTGGGATAAATTTACTGAACTCAGTAAATCAGCACAATGTGCTGTCTTTGCACTTGGTGGGGTCAACAAAGATGATATTGATAAAACACTAGCAGCTGGTGGCGCAGGTATAGCGGCAATTAATTCTTTATGGCATGACTAATATATAGCACTAAAATAACGATCACAAAATGTCTTGTTAGTGGTCTAAATTTATTGAAGTGGGATAATATACGTTATCCCACGTCTAATAGAATTACTGTTTCTTGAAACTGGTTCATGAACCCGATTTTATAACCCAGTTCTTACCAGTGTCCTTACTTATATAGGTGTTAGATTTACCGGGTTCATCTGCCGATTCACAATTGATTGCAACTTGATCATTTACACTACTGACCAAAGTCATCTCATTACACTGTGTGGAGGGAACATTTCTAGTTATCCAGTTAGTTTGTCCTTTAGCTTTAAAAAATATTTTGCCTTTGCCAAATTCTGTGTATTCTGGACCAATATACAAACCTTTACTCGTCTCTTGTACATGACCACGTTGTGTACCTTTATCAGGGGTTTCGAGTTTTGTGTAATTAAATTCTGAAAATTCAGTATAAATTAATGTTCCATCAATATCTCTTGAATAAATGTAATACCCATCATCGCCTTCTGAAAAGCCCACTTCAGAATCTACGCCTATTGGGTTTTCTAATTGTGCGCCAGTATAAATTTTCCAGGTTTTAGCGTAATCAATACTCGAAAAAACCTTTAACCGATCAGTTACCAGAACTAATTTGTTGTCACCTATTAGTTTTATATAAAAACGACCAGCCTGATATTTGGGCAATGAACGCCACGCTAAGCCATTTTTAACAGTCATCATAAGTCTGTCACCATTAGCAAAATTAGGAATTATGCATGCAATTCGTTGATCTTTAATTGTGCAGGTTTTAATATCCTCAAATGTTTGGGTGTTATAGAATGAAAATTTTTGTAATTTACCATTTTCATCTCGGGATATTTTTGCAATGGTTCCTAAAATTGTAGCTGCATAGTTACCCGATAATTGACTTTGAGGTAGACGTCTCAATAATGAATTTCGTAAAACTCTGATTTCTTTTTTAGTGAGATACTTACCTTCTGATGATATTAACTCCAGATTACTGAGTGAGTTGTATATGTCAGGATGTTTGCTTCCAAGAAAAGCTTCCATATCAGAATTATTATTAATATAGGATAGCTTGAATTTATCTGGTTCATCTTCATTGGATAACACCATTATAATTCCTATGTTAGTAATTTGACTGGGTTTAATGGTGAGTTTTCTATTTAATGTAATTTGCTTAGTAGTGGTTGTTGTTTGATAACTACTCGTTCTAACGGTAGTCGTTTTTCCTAAGTGCTGAACTGTGTGATTCCCAGGTTCGAGTGAGAGCATGATATAACCATTAACAAGTGCATCTTTATATTCTTTACCATCAATGGTTAAATTACCATTTAGTATAAAGTTATCGGGGTTATCACCAGTTATTCGACCAACTAAAAGGCCATTGGTATTTAAGTCTGTGGGGGTTACAACAGCACTTTTAGATGCACAGCCGGTAATTATAAAAAATACTATTATTAATATTGGTGCAGTGAATTTCATATTCATAAAAATTACCTTCCTGGTTTTTTTGTCGATTTAAAAATTTAGTAATAATGTATTTTTAACTAAGTAGCAGTAGAACAATTTGCTATAGTGTTATGTTAAATGAGATTAAATTTTGAATGGTTATGTCTCTATTTAGTGCGATATTTATTATATACAGTATTAAAAATATACTACTATAAAATGGTTAAAAAGGTAAGAAATAATTAATATTAGCAAATTAAGTTTATTTTAATAATCCTATATAAATCTATTCAAATATAGCGTTTATGGTTCTTTTGTTTCATAAATAATGTTCGCTATATCGAGTAACATTTTACGCTTACCTAATGATAAATTAGAAAATATTTCCATTATGTGCCTCATATCATCTGGAAAAGCAGCGCAGAGAGGATCGGATTCAACATGTTGCTCATCCATCCAACCTACAGGCCGTTTAGCAAATTTTTCTGATTTTCGTGCAATTTGAGTTGAGAGAGATTGAAAAGGATTATTAATCTGATTCTCGACTTGTTTACGCGATAATCCTGTTGCCTTCAAAAATTGTGTAATGGCTCCCTTGTGGTTCTTGCAGTTTTCAAAAATATATCCAAAATTTTGATGCCGTATGGCCTGAATATCACGACCTGATGAACGAATCGGCCCTAATCCAAATATAATCCAGCAAGGTGAAGCATCGGTAACTTTCGAAATAGTTTTCACATCATCCGGTGAGGGCAGTGATATTCCAGCCTCATAGTTACCTAAACGGCCAGTTCCCCAATCTGGTATTTGCTCAAGTAATTGAGCGGCTGTATCAAAGCCAGCCATCTTTCGTGCCTGTTTAATACGTTGCCCAATTTGAATCGCTGTTGGTTTTTTGTTGTCAGACATTAAAATTACCTAAATATTAGTGTAAGATAATGATACAAGAAACTTGAAAATAAATCTTGCTTTCTTGAAAATAAGTATTATACTTTGCGGAAATTAATGGAGAGATAAATGCACGCTACACAACATTCAATTAACAATTTTGCCAGGAAACCCGGTTTTATCGGGACAGCGGGGATGTGTCCGTCTCTATTTGAACGGTCACACATAATTGAGAATAGTGCAGTGCAGATTCTAAACATAAGCAATAAAAAAATTAAGTCAGATTTGAGTTATTTTGATATGACATAGCGTTACGTAAAAAAATTTGCGAAAGGCTATAACAATTTAGCCTTTCGCGGGAATTTAAAAACCCCGTTAGGCATTTAGCTTAATGGGGTTTTTTATGCCCTTAATTTTAATAAAGGTAATTAAATAATGGTGAAAGAAGATGAAGATAAAAATTAATATCAAAAAAGTAAGAAACCCGTTACATGCTAATCCCTTAATGCGCAAAGGCGGAGTTCATGAAAAATCGAAGAAAACGAAACGCAGGATAGAGAAACAAAAATTGAAAGATGAGTGGGGTTCTTTAATAATATTTTTAAGTAGTGTTATTAAAGAACGCCATTTAAATTTAAATCGAACAGGAGACTATTATGAATTGTTATGAAGTCAATAAATTTAGACGGTTAATTGATCAAATGAATGTACCAGATGCGAGAACAATACCAACACAAGCTAATTTGCGTTGGATAATTGCCAATGCCTGGATTGAGAATCGTAATAATCCAAAATTATACGATTTGTTACGATTGATTAGACCCTTTGCTTAATAAATAACAGAAAGTGCAGTGGAAGTGTGTAGGTCTGAGATTGTTATCGGACCTATATTTTTATATATCGATAATTATTATAAAAATGTAATCAAATGAACCTTAAATTACTTAATGAAATTATAGCCTGTATACCAAAAGAACGAACCGTATTTCGTTATTTTAAGGGGCGTTATGCTTTTATGTTATTAAATAGCATCATCGGAGAAGGCGATACAGTCAGTAATATTAAAAAAACTGAATTTTCCGGTTTATTAGATAAACCAGAAATTAAATCAGCCTTGGCATTAGCCGGTAAAGGATTTATAACTCCTAAAATATTAAATAGTGTGTGGCCTGGTGAAACATATAATTTTTTACTAACAGTAAGTAGTTGGGGAACTAATAGTCATCGATGGGACCAAACCTCACGTCGTGGCTATAACCTTGTATTACAATTAAATTTTTCTACCCAACATGACGGTTTGTATAATAAATTGATTAAACCCGATTATGAGTATTATCTTAATTATTATTCTCACCCTTTTCTTGAATTGTATGATCGTGACTATTTTCGTGAGACATTAGCATGGTCACGAATTGATATCGATTTAACAACAGACGAGGCGCTAATTGAAGAAATACAATGTGACTGGTTACGAAGAGCAAAAAAATTACTAAGTGCGGCTAAATTTTATAAAAAACAAAATAGAAAATTACATAAAAGTTGGAAGATTAGAGGTGAACTGGACGATATCATTAAATATTGCGAAGATATCTTGTCACCTTATAATAAAATTTGGTCAGAAGCTATGTTGGCAGCAACAATTGAATTTATAAAGCATGAAATAGGAATTAGTAAAATTTATTATCATAGCGAAAATACAGGCTATAAAGTTAAAAAAATTAAGTTTTCAAAACCACCACGATCACTTTACAGTAAGCTGCCTAATAAATTTTGTTTTACCAAAACAAATGAGGCTCCCAAGTTTTTATGTCAAGACAAGTATTTTAAACGAATCTATAAAAAAGTTGATAAACCAGAATGGTATAGCATGGTGGTTTAATAGGAGTAAATTATGGCATTTTGAACAGTAAATATTTTTTTACTCTTCATTTTTTAGAAAATTCAACTATTATAAGTGAATATATTTTATTACTATTAGCTGAGGGGAAAATGGGACGATTAAGCCAGTTTTTTACAAAAGATAAAATTCATGCATTTTTAATCCACTTGGGTATAAGCTTAGTTATTTTTTCTGTTTTATTGTATTTCATTTTAGTTGAATGGTACCCACAACCGTTATTTAACACAGATGGTGGGTGGCAAGGAATACGGTTAATTGCATTCGTTGATATCGTTCTTGGGCCAGTTTTAACCTTGGTTGTCTTTAAAAAAGGCAAGCCAAGACTAAAACTGGATTTAGGTATTATCGCTGCCATTCAAATTAGTGCACTAATTTCAGGTGTTTTTGTGGTTTATGGAGAACATCCTGTTGCTGTAGTGCTACTACAAAATCGACTTACACCAATTACAGCTAATCAATTCTCTGAAGCAGGGATTGATCTAAAATCGCTATATCGATATAGTGATTTACGTCCACCAATTATTTTTGCGCGCGTACCTCAGGATGAGACAGAATTAGCAAAATTAACGTTAAAAATATCAGGAGAGGGTCGTAGTTTACGGTTAGCAGAAGAATTATATGAAAAATTAACAGATAAAAATAAAAAAGAATTAAAAAAACAAACATTAGCCGTTGCAAAGTACGTTGAAAGTGATGAAGCTAAATCGACTGTATTTAATGATTTTCTTAATAAAGATAAATACAAAAATCATTCTCTTATCTATTTTCCATTGTATTCCCGGTATGAATACGGTATCGCAGTCTTAGACAGTGATACCTTTGAAATACTTGATATTCTACATATACTACCTCCAGATCTTGGAGAGGAGTTCTAGTTATTAATATTCCAGTGACAATTTTTGTCACAATATGACATCAGAGATAAGAATATACTGTACGATAGCACAGTTCGACCATTGTCATGATAATACGAAGTTAGAAAAAATATTTCACATTATCATTGGTTAATATCTTAAACTATTGATATATATCATAATAATTGTCAATACTTGTATGTTAGTTAAACAGTGAAATGTTTTATTCATCTTGGCACAATTGCTGCAGTGTATAATCATGACTTCATCGAACAATGCGTTAATTTACGCGGTATGATGGCCAGGATGCCCTGAGAGTATGAATGGATAACAGTTCGAAGTATTCTTTATTTATTAACTTTACATTGGAGAGAAATTGGAATGATGACAATTAAAAAATCTCAGGGTTTTACCCTTATCGAATTAATGATCGTAGTAGCGATTATTGGTATTTTAGCCGCAATTGCTATACCTGCTTATACTGGTTATATCAAACAAGCAAAAATCAGTAGTATTATTGAAAATCATGAAAATGCTTTACGTCTGTCTAAAGCTGAAGCTGCTAAAGTAGCTGCTGGTGGTTCATGTCCAAATACAACTGGGCAATTGTATACATTGCTTGCGCAACTCAATAATGGATTTGCTGGTTTCGAGCAAGTATCAGCTGTTGGTGACCCTACACTTCCCGCATTTTTAACCGGTGCACCTGCAGCAGGGCAAATTCAAATTGGCGGTCTTGTTGCTGATTGCCCAGTCTCAGGAACACCAATTACTATTACAATGGCAGCACCAACAGGCGCTCTTTTAGCAGCTGATTATCCTAATGGTGTAATACCACTACCGAAAATATTTACACCTGAATAACTCTTAATACAGGAAAATATATGCAGGGTGAGTTTATTATGAGCTCACCCTTTTTTTTAGTCCCCGGAAAATTTTACAGATTTAATATAGTATTTCAGCATATCTTTGATATAAAATTATAAGAAGGAAGGATGAATACCTAACGAGTTTTCTTACCAATGGAGTATATTGGCATGATTAGAATTAAACGAACACAAGGTTTCACCCTTATCGAATTAATGATTGTTGTGGCTATTATTGGCGTTTTGGCTGCGATAGCGATTCCAGCTTATACTGGATACATAACTCAATCGAAAGTAACTGGAATTATTTTTAATCAAGGTTATGCTATTCGAATTTTAAAAGATGAAGTTGCAAAAATTGCAGCTGGTGGTACTTGTGTTAATATTTTAAATCAGCTAAATGATGGTAACAAGAAAGTAATCGGCATAACTTCGGCGAACAATGGACCAGCATTTGTAGTAGCAGGAGCCGCACCTGGATCTGTTGTAATAGCTGGATTGACTGGTGGTGGGTGTACAGTTCCAGGTAATGTGGTTAATGTTATATTAATACCTCCATCAGGTACACTTCCTGGACATTACCCTAATGGAGTCATTCCTGCACCGATAATTTTTATACCAGAATAATTTTACTGACAAGCTTTTTTATACTATGAAGTAATATATAAATTATTGGAATAATAGTATTACTATATTATGAATATTCATTATTCGATACTTTGTTCTATTTATTATATTCGAGCATGGAATAGTTTTTTTTCATTTTCCGATTCGCAAAGATCATTTAATTTACAACGTTCACAATAAAAAATTTGGTAGTGCTACTCTTTAAGTTATGGTACAGACTTTTTGAAGTTAGGGTATTTAATTTCGGTGATTATACAGCACAACAACCTAATTGAAAATTAATATCCTGTTTAGTTTGTATTGGCCGACCGTTAGTTCTTTCTAAAAAATGAATACTAAATCGATGTTTTCCTGCGCTAATTTCAGCGAAATAATTGACATCATTTGGAATGAAAACTCGAATCAATTGATAAGGGTGTTTACTATTTAAATTTTGTTGATAAAATCCATTTTCTGCAATCTGGTTTTTAATGAGTGTACTTTCGCGTATGATATTAAGCAGTAATTTTACAGCGTATTGGATTTCTGAAATAGATGAGAACAATTCAGTTAGATTTTTATGTCGTTCTGTTGAGGTACAATTGAGCCAATGATGTAAAATAGGAAGATCAAAACTGCATAGACCACCTACTAAGCTTCTGCGTTTAACCAAACCAGTTAAAATTTCGTGCTCTCGTAATGCCTGACCCAGCTGACCTTCTACTCGTAAGATTTTCTGATAAGATTTGTCGAGTTCGATTAGAGTTGCGTTGAGTGTTTGAACATCGACACCGGGGGTATTGCTTAGTTTTGCCAGGTTTATTTGATTTCGTTCAAGAACTTTTAATACGTCTGTTTTAAGATCTGAGCGGTTTAATATTTCGAGAATCTCAGATAGTCCGGTCATTGTCATTCGAGCATGCCATTGTGTATCACTGTTAATGTACTCGTGTGTTTGACTAAATAACTGCTCTAGACGCATAAATGTTCGGACGCGCTCATTAAGGGGTTGCTCGTATAAAATCGTATTTTGCATGAGGAGATTCTAGCAGATTTTAGGTTAATAGGTTTATTTGGAAATTTGACGTTATTTTCTCGTTAAATGAATTAGGGTAAAGTATTATCGACATGATGAATTTCAATATTATTTGTTCTTGCTGAGAGACATATATTTTTTATGCATTTTATCTAGTTGTGAGCGACAAAAATCCGGATTCGTTGTGTTCTCTATAATATCATCAGATCGCTTTAGTCGTTCTGTACGTGATGTTTGGTTCTGTATTATGGCCAGACTTTGTTCACGCGTTATCTTATCACGCTTCATTGTGCGTTCTATTTGTTGTTGTTCAGTACAATCTACCAGTAACACCCGGTCTATTGGATAGCTTGACTTAGTTTCAAAAAGCAGCGGAATAACAATAATACAATAGGGTGGTGGAGTATTCTTTTTATTAAGCGACGTCAGATTTTCCAGAACTACAGAGTGTATTTTGGGATGTAATATGGCCTCAAGCTGCAGGCGTTTAGAAGGCGACTCAAATATTATTTCACGTAGTAGTTTGCGGTTGAGTTTACTATTGTTGTCTATTATTTTTTCACCAAAGATTTGAATTATCTCGTGTAATGCTGGTTTGCCGGGCTCCACCAACTCTCTGGCGATAATGTCGGTGTCTATAATGGGTTTGCCCAGCTGTTTAAAATAACCCGACACCAGGGATTTACCGCACGCAATTCCACCTGTTAATCCTATTGTAAGCATGGCTTATAATAATGGTTTTATATTTTAGATGCCAGCAGCAGATTTTAGTAAGTTCATTACATGAGTAATTACGATAAGCCTGTGAATTGAAAATAGAACAATTTTAAGTTTTCTCCCCACATCAACACTATCCAGCCAGCAAAAGCCAGATAGGGGCCAAATGGAATTGGTTTACCTTTTTCCTGACGATTTAGCAGTATTAGCGATATGCCAATTACCGCACCACTCAGCGATGAGAGAAGGATAATCATTAGTAGAGACTGCCAGCCAAACCAGGCACCCAGTAAGGCAAGTAATTTAAAATCGCCATAACCCATGCCTTCTTTTCCGGTTAATAATTTGAAGGCTTTGTATAAACTCCAAAATATGAGGTAACCAAAAACAGCACCCAGTACGGCATCGAAGAGGGGGATGACATTAAAAAATGCGTTAAACAATAAACCGAGCCAGAGAAAGGGTAATGTTATTTCATCCGGTAAAAATTGATAATCATAATCTATCATACTTAATGTAATGAGTGCCCAAGACAGAATAATCATTGCGATTGCTATACTAGAAAAGCCAAATTTAATGGCAACCAGAAATGCAATTATTGAGCATAATAATTCAATAAGCGGATATCGAATGGATATTTTGGTTTTACATTCTCGACATTTGCCGTGTAAAAATAAATAACTAATAACTGGAATATTTTCGATTGCTGTAATGAGATGACCACATTTAGGACAGCTCGAGCGTGGTGTATTAAGATTATATTTTTCGATTGAATTGGTGTTTGAATCAGGATCAGCTTGCTGTGGGTTGTTGAGCTCATCTAAAAATTCTTCACAATCCGATTGCCATTGTTTTTTTAATATAATTGGTAAACGGTATATAACAACATTGATAAAACTACCAATAATTAAACCAAGAATAATGATAACTGCGTAGAAAAAATTCGGCTCATTCTGAAATAGCGTTATTATTGCCATGCATGCTTGCTCCAATCAGGCATTGAATATCTGTAATAGGGTTTATTGAGTCAGCTTTTTTATTAGCCGCCGCCAACCACTTTACCCATTTGAAAGATCGGCATATACATTGCGATAACCAGACCACCAATTAGGCCACCCAGGAACACCATGATAAAAGGTTCAATCAAGGTACTCATGTTTTCGACAGCATCATCTACTTCGGCTTCATAGAAATCAGCAACTTTGCTCAGCATGGTATCAATGGAACCTGATTCTTCACCAATGGCAGTCATTTGTACGACCATATTTGGAAATAAATTGACATTCCGCATTGCAACATTGAGTTGTGTACCGGTTGCAACTTCATCGCGTATTTTTTTTACGGCTTCACCATAAACAACATTACCAACAGCACCGGAAACAGAATCCATTGCTTCAACAAGCGGTACACCAGCGGTAAACATAGTGGCTAAAGTACGGGCATAACGGGCAATAGCTGCTTTTCTGACGATGGCACCTAGAATGGGTAGTTTTAACATGAATTTGTCGAGTCCATGGTTAAAGGCAACAGATTTCTTTTTTAATTGCATCATGCCATAGATACCGCCACCTATTAGACCAAACATGACATACCAATAGGCTTGAAAAAATTTGGACATTTCGATGACGACTCTTGTTGGTGCCGGTAAATCAGCGCCAAAACCGGCAAATAAATCTTCAAATTGGGGAATAACTTTTAACATTAATAATGTTGTAATTAAAAATGCTACTCCTACAACTGCCGTTGGATAAGTCATAGCTTTTTTAATTTTGGCTTTAATAGCTTCAGTTTTTTCTTTATAGGTTGCAATTTTATCCAGAATATTATCCAGAATACCAGCATGCTCACCTGCACGTACCAGGTTGCAAAATAATTCATCGAAATGATAAGGATGTTTACCTAATGCGTCTGAAAGATTACTACCACCTTCAATATCAGTTTTTACTTTCATTAATAAATCTTGCATACCTTTGTTTTCATGACCTTTGCCGATAATTTCAAACGATTGTACAAGCGGTACCCCAGCATTCATCATAGTTGATAATTGTCGGGCAAATATCGAAATATCAGCGGCTTTAATTTTTGTTTTACCACCACCAAATAAGGGTTTGGCTTTTTTCCGGACTTTAGTCGGGTTGATTCCCTGACGGCGTAGGTTGGCTTTAATTAATGCGACATTATTACCGGGTGATTCGCCTTTTACTTTCTGTCCTTTGCGATCTTTGCCTTCCCATTGAAAAATAGTTTGGGTTGCTGCTTTTGCCATTTCAGTGTACCTATTTAATGTTGTTTAGCGTTATTCTTTAGTGACCCGGTTCACTTCATCAAGCGTTGTGACACCGTCCATTACTTTTTTAAGACCAGAAATTCTTAAATCGGGAATACCTTCTTTTAAAGATTGGTCTGCTAATTGTAATGAATTACCGCCTTCCATTATGATTCGACCCATTTCTTCGGAAATCGGCATTACCTGATAGATACCAACACGGCCTTTATAACCATCCGTGCATTGATCACAGCCAATGTTGCCATAGATTGTGAATCCTTTTTTTACTTGCTCTTTAGTAAAGCCTTCTTCTAACAGTGCTTCATTGGGTATATCGCGTTTTTTCTTGCAATGGGTGCAAAGCCGTCGAGCAAGTCGTTGCGCTACAATCAAATTGACTGCGGAAGCGATATTGTAAGCTGGAATACCCATATTAACCAGGCGCGTTAAAGTTTGAGGTGCATCATTTGTGTGTAATGTTGATAACACCATGTGTCCGGTTTGTGATGCTTTAATGGCAATTTCGGCCGTTTCCTTGTCCCGTATTTCACCTACCAGAATAATATCGGGATCTTGCCGCAGGAAAGCACGTAAAGCACTAGAGAAATCAAGACCAACCTTGATATTGACATTAACCTGATTAATGCCTTCGAGATTGATTTCAACCGGATCTTCCGCAGTGGAAATATTTGTACTCGGTAGATTAAGAATATTCACAGCGGTATAAAGCGTAACAGTTTTACCACTACCGGTTGGTCCTGTTACCAAAACCATACCATAAGGTTTTACAATGGCTTCCATGAATAAAGCTTTTTGATCGACTTCAAACCCGAGTTTATCAACCCCCAATTTTGCAGAATTGGGATCCAGGATTCGCAGTACAATTTTTTCTCCAAATAAAGTGGGGCAGGTATTAACCCGAAAATCAATAGACCGATTTTTTGACAGGTGCATTTTAATACGACCATCTTGTGGTACGCGTCGTTCAGAAATATCCAGCCGGGACATCACTTTTAAACGAGCAGATAACCGCGGTGCCATTGTAACTGGGGGAGATGCAACCTCGGATAATATACCATCCTGACGAAATCGAACTCGATAGGCTTTCTCATAAGGTTCAAAGTGAATATCTGAAGCACCTTTATTAATAGCATCTAATAATACTTTATTCACAAAGCGGACTACCGGAGTATCATCTGCTTCAGATTCAGATACATCGCCACCGCCATCTTGAGATTCATCGGCGAATTCAACATCATCATAATCACCATCGGCTAAATCGGATAAACTGGTATCATTATCCTCCATGGCTTTATCAATAATTTTTTTAAGCTTATCATCTTCAACCAGGATAGCTTCAACCGTCATTCCAACATGGAATTTAATTTCATCAAGAGCCTGTAGATTGATAGGATCAGATACCGCCACGAATAAACGGGTGCCACGCTTATAGATTGGTAATACCTGGTGTTGTCGTACCAGTTTTTCTTTTACAATTTTGACGATATCGGAATCGATATCGATAGCAGCAAGATCCAAAAGCGGCATCCCAAACTCGTGCGCTGCTGCACTCGCAACCTGAATACCGGTAGCAATTTTCTTGTCGACCAGATAACTGACTAATGGAATTTTTTGCTTTATTGAATCAGTATAGGCTTGCTTTGCTTTAGCTTCCTGGATAACACCATCTTGAACCAGCCGTAACGCAAGTCCATTAAGGGGGATATTTGCACTGGGTGTTGCCACTAAATTAACTCCAAATTCCGATTCTCAATAATGTATTTAAATACATTATTTAATGAAATACAAAACTACAATAATATTATTTACTTACATACATCCTTTATTATTATAGGCAATAATAAAGGTGAATTGCACATGTTCATGTGAACTGTGGCACATGGTGTTTATAAATTTATCGGCAGATTGAGTGTAAAATTTAATATATTACCGTGACATGATGGAAGGACATTATATTCTAGTTTTTGTCACAACCACACCTTCAGTAGCTAATTTATTAGATCCAGTTGCTGTTAGAACATAGCTGGTTGCTATTCCGTTTGCACCCGCAACAATGGAATAGGTGCAATTTCGATTTGCGGCTACCTGTTCAGCTGCTCTCCATAATCCCTGGCTACTGATTTCAAGAGTAGCGATATCAGCTCCTGCAAAATAGGTACGTTGTTCCAGAAAAAATTCTTCCTCTGCTAATGAAAGAGAAGCCACTTCTTGTTGGCATTCTTGTATTCTAGCCGTTTTGATGTATCCAGTATAAGCAGGTATTGCGATGGCAGAAATTATCGCTAATATTGCAATAACGATCATTAATTCGATTAATGTTACACCTTTATTTTGTTCTACTGTTACAGCCATATTTAACTACCTGGTTATATAAATTTCAGAATCTAACTAAATTATAGTGATTTTTAGCTAACATTTTTGATCTTTTGGTCACAAATCAACGAAATATGATGATAATTTATACATACTTCATAACAGCGAGTTACGCATGAAAAGCTGGTAAGATTACTTTACTGGCTTTTAAATTTAAATGCTCACGCATTTTACTTTCTAATAGAGTTATAGTGCAGTTTGCATGCCAAACTTGTGACGTAATTGATTTAATTGATTATTTTTTATCAAATTTTTATAACAATTACTGAAATCAATTACTTATCGGGAATTTATTTCCCAATAAATGGTATTATTTCGTTAAAATTAGTTAGAATTCATGATATTAAGTTAGATTTAGTGCCAGAAAAAATTCCTGGTATGTCGATTAGTGACCAATTATGTCATGTAGCTCCAAAGTTGAATAATAAGTCATTGATAAATAGGATTACTTGCTATTATAAGACTTAATTCGGTACGTTTTACTCAATAAATAGGGATGTTGTTCAGGTTTTGAGAACTGTGATACTACGAAATACCATGATAAAGCTATATTACACCCAGTGTTTTCAGATATGCCACTATTATCGAAATAGGGCGACCAGTTAATTATGAAAGTTGATATTGATACAATATCGAAGCTTCGGTTACCGCCGAATTGGCGTAATTTATTACTCGAATTACCAAGTCAGCCCGGTTTTTCTAAGATTCCGATGATTTTAACGGGATTAATGATTCTTTTGTTAACATCTAGCCTGGCAGAATTTACCTGGATGTTATTTGATGAGGCTGCAGTATCCAGCTCGAAACCGGTTTCTCAATCTGTTCGACAACAATCTCGGGGCCCTCAAACCACGCGTTTACGTGATGTTGCGAGTTGGAGTCTGTTTGGTAAGGCGGAAAATAAAGCCACCGCTAGCCAGCAAGCGTTAATTAATGCACCCAAATCGAATTTAAGCTTAACTTTGAAAGGACTTCTGGCGGCTGATGTCCAATCAGAGGCAATTGCGATAATTGCCGATGCTCGTGGTAAAGAAAAATCTTATAAGGTCGGTGCTGATTTACCCGGTAATGCGAAATTGCATACGATATACGATGATCGCGTTATTTTATCCAGAGCCGGGCGTCTTGAGACTTTAAGTTTACCCGTTAAAACCTTGTCTAAAGGTGCTCTTGTTCGAAATACTGTGGCACCTGTTAAATCACGCCAGGTCAGAGCTGGTGGTAGTTTAAAATCAATGCGCGATAGTCTCATTAAAAACCCCCAGGAAATTTGGAAAAATATTCGCATTGAACCGAAAATGAATAAGTCTGGTGCGATTCAGGGTTACACTTTGAGCCACAAAGACAAAAAATTAATGCGTAGACTGGGTATTAAAAAAACAGATATTATTACCTCGGTTAATGGCATGCCATTAAACGATCCAACCAGTCTTTATCAAATACTCGATGTGTTGAAAACAACACAACAATTAAACTTGTCCATTATTCGAAATGGGACTGAACAAACACTAAACATTGATATGATGTAGCACAATATGAAATTAAAAAAATTAACATATCGACACAACAGTAGCTTAAACGTGTCATTTTTAAAGCAAATTAATTCGTTGTTTCTTTTTGTGAAACACGCGGTATTTACTTTAATTCTACTTTTCGGATTTTCATTGACATCAGTCTATGGCGCTGATGAAATTAAAATGAAATTTACAGATACTGATATCAATGCGGTCATTGAAGCAGTGTCAAAAATGACGGGTAAGAATTTTATTGTTGATCCTCGAGTTAAAGGTAAGGTCACCGTTATTTCTAACAAAGCGATGAGCGCAGATGATGTATATCAGGTGTTTTTATCAATTTTAAAAGTACATGGTTTTGCCGCTATCCCCGGAAAAAACATTACCAAAATCGTACCAGAAGTGAATGCCAAACAGGATGCAGTGCCAACCCTAACCGGTAAACGCACAAATAGGGGCGATGAATTTGTGACTCAAGTTATCGAAGTGAAGCATGTTAATGCAGCACAATTAGTGCCCATATTAAGACCGCTGGTACCGCAACGAGGTCATTTAGCAGCTTATCCTTCTTCAAACATTCTGGTTATTTCAGATAGTGCGGCCAATATAAATCGTTTAATGACAATCATTCATCGCATCGATCAAGCGACCAGTGATGAACTGGAAATCATTGAATTAAAATATGCTTCTGCTTCTGAGATAGTTCGGGTGATAAATCAACTTTCACGGCAAAATGCAAAAACGGCTGGTGGCCGCACAAAATTAAACATTGTTGCCGATGATAGAACCAATAGTATCTTATTGGGTGGCGATAAATCACGTCGAATAAAATTAAGGGCCATTATTGCACATCTGGATACCAAAGTTGATATTGGTGGATCGACACACGTGGTGTATTTACATTATGCCAATGCCAAAGATTTGGTAAAAGTTTTAACCAGTGTCGGTAAGAATTTAAGTAAAAAAGGTAAAGCAACAAAAACTGCCGGGGCGACGAACAGCAGAATATCAATTCAAGCCGATGAATCAACAAATGCTTTAGTTATTCATGCGCCACCTGATGTGTTTCGGAGTTTGAGAGTTGTTATACGAAAACTTGATATTAGACGCGCACAGATTTTAATTGAAGGTGTTGTTGCTGAGGTAGCACTAAGTAAAGCGATGGAGCTAGGTGTTTTATGGGGTGCCGGTAAAACCGAGAATGGTAAGATCACGGGAGGCCCTATTACTGCATTTAATTCCGGTTTATCACCCGGTGGTGGTCTTCAAGGCTTACTAACAACGCCACCCACAATTGGTAGTGGTCTATCATTATTAGTTGGTAGTATTTCAGGAGTGACTAAAATTGGTGCCTTGATTCGTTCATTTGCTTCTGATGCTTCAACCAACATCATTTCGACACCATCAATTCTGACAATGGATAATGAAGAAGCAGTAATCGTAGTAGGCCAAAATGTTCCTTTTACTACCGGTAGTTTTTCCAGTACCGGAACGGGCGGCGGTTCAAATCCGGGGAATCCATTTCAAACGATTGAACGACAAGACGTTGGTTTAACATTAAAAATTACACCGCAAGTTAACGAAGGTGATTCGATTAAACTTGATGTTGATCAAGAGCTCACCGCTTTACAGGGTAGCGCGATTGGCACACAACCTATAACCACTAATCGCTCTATTAAGACCAGTATTATGGTGGAAGATGGTCAATTGATTGCATTAGGTGGATTGATAAGAGAAGAATTAGTTGAGAAAGAAGAAAAAGTACCATTGCTTGGTGATATCCCAATCTTAGGTTGGTTATTTAAATATCAAACAACGTCGAAAGAAAAAGGTAACTTTATGTTATTTTTGAGTCCCAAAATTCTTAAAGATACTGCAATGCAAGCATCAGTTGCCGGAGCTAAATATAATTTTATCCGTAATCAGCAACTGGATATTCGCGAACGAGGTGTACAGCTCATGTCTGATGACGAATCTCCATTAATTCCGGAGTTTAAGGCTTTTTTAGTACTACCTAAACTTTATGACGATGGTAAATCCGATAAACCGGCTAGCGAGAATACTGAAACTCCAGATGAAAATGTTATTAATAATTCAAGTCAAATATCAGCACCACCAGAACTGAACGAAACTGATGTAAATGAGTTAAGTGCACGGGATAAATTATTATATCAACAAGAATTAAATTCTCAAAAAAATAAACAATCCATATTAAATGGGGATGTATTTTGAATGCTGATTTGAATCAGCCTGGTATTATATCATCAGAGTCCGATAATGATTCTGAATTAAACAGTGATTTGGATTCTGATCTGGGTTCACTTGAGATATCTAATTCTGATAAGAATCAAAATTCTGATTTAAAATCGAAAGAAGTTGAAGAAAAATCGTTTGAGTTTTTTTACAATTTTGCTAAACGACACGGTGTGTTAGTGAATTCAATTGTAGATGGCGTTATTGATGTTCGACACCGTCCCCATATTGCAACTCAAACAATAATAGAAATAAGACGATTTTTATCTGGCAAGCTTGAGCTTCATCAGGTATCAGTTGATGAATTTGATAAAATGCTACAAGACAAATACGAGTCCAAATCGAATGCCGCAATGGATATGATTGAAGGGCTTGGTGATGAGTTTGATCTTGCTAGCATAGCCGAAGAGCTGGCAGAACCGGAAGATCTGTTAGAGTCACAGGATGATGCCCCCATTATCCGATTAATCAACGCATTGCTAACACAAGCTATTAAAGAAGATGCTTCTGATATCCATATCGAACCATTCGAAACTCGAATGATCGTTCGAATGCGGGTTGATGGTGTGTTGCGTGAAGTATTACAACCACAAAGGGCATTGGCACCGTTAATTACGTCTCGTATTAAAATCATGGCTAAACTGGATATTGCCGAAAAACGCTTACCACAGGATGGTCGGATATCATTACGTATCGCAGGTCGTTCAGTTGATGTTCGGGTATCAACCTTACCATCCGGACACGGTGAACGTATCGTGATGCGGTTATTGGATAAACAGGCAGGTCGTCTCGATTTATTTCAACTGGGTATGTCGATGGAAAATCAGGTAACAATGGATCGTCTGATTCATAAACCTCATGGCATCGTTCTTGTGACCGGACCGACTGGTTCCGGTAAAACCACAACCCTGTATGCAGGGATGCAACGTTTGAATGACAGTCAATATAATATTATGACGGTCGAAGATCCGATTGAATACTATATCGATGGCATAGGCCAGACACAAGTTAATACCAAAGTTAAGATGAGTTTTGCACGCGGATTACGTGCTATTTTACGCCAGGATCCAGATGTTGTAATGGTCGGTGAAATTCGCGATCTGGAAACAGCTGAAATTGCAGTGCAGGCAAGTTTAACCGGGCATTTAGTGTTTTCAACGCTGCATACCAATACCGCTGTTGGTGCGGTAACACGATTACGGGATATGGGAGTTGAACCCTTTTTACTCTCATCGAGCTTAATTGGGGTGTTAGCGCAACGACTGGTACGAAAGTTATGTGAGCATTGTAAAGTACCTCGAACCCCGGACGTTGCAGAATTCGCTGTTCTTGGCCAGGAACCTGGCGAAGGCATCGAAATTTATGAACCAATCGGATGTGAGCATTGCAATAATTCAGGTTACCGTGGTCGAACCGGTATTTATGAATTGGTAGAAATTGATGACACTTTTCGTACCATGATTCATGATGGTAGTGGTGAGCATGAATTGGAAAAATATGCACGTCAAAAATCTGAAAGCATTCGTAGCGATGGTATTCGAAGAATTCTGGCAGGTGAAACAACACTTGAAGAAGTACTACGTGTTTCAAGGGACGGATAATTTATGGGAGCCTTCGAATATGCTGCGTATGATAAAAATGGTAAGCCAAAAAAAGGCGTTATAGAAGGTGACTCTGCTCGCCAGGTAAGACAAAGATTACGCGATCAAAATCTGTATCCCCAATCGGTTACTCCGGTAATTGATCAAGAAACAGCAACACCGGGATCAGAAAGTGCTTTCACGATAAAACGCGGAATCAGTGCATCGGATATGGCATTAATGACACGGCAGCTCGCTACGTTAACCCGTTGCGGATTACCATTAGATGAAGCAACTGCTACCGTAGCAAGGCAATCCGAAAAACCCCGACTTAAAAGTTTACTGCTGGGTGTTCGTAGTAAAATTATGGAAGGGCATACGTTAGCCGACGGTATGGGTAGTTACCCGCATGTGTTTTCCGATCTCTATCGTGCAACCGTCGCAGCAGGTGAATCTTCAGGACATTTAGATGCAGTTTTGGAACGTCTAGCCGATTATACCGAAGCGAAACATCAGCTAACACAGCGTGTAAAGTTAGCACTGTTCTATCCAGCAATTCTCACCGTGATGTCTATCGCGATTGTAATTGGGTTATTAACCTATGTTGTACCCCAAATAGTTGATGTATTTGATAATACCGGGCAGGCCTTACCTTTAATTACACAAATGTTAATCAGTACAAGTGATTTTATTCGAGATAATTTTTTAATACTTCTTGGGCTTATTATTGCAATGGTGATGGGAATTACTTCACTGAATAAAAATCCGGTTACACGTGAAAAAATTCATTTATTAGAATTAAAAGCACCGGTAATTTCAAAATTGGTTCGAGGGGTTAATACTGCCCGATTTGCCAGAACTTTAAGCATTTTAGTGGCCAGTAGTGTGTCATTATTAGAAGCAATGCGAATCGCCTCTCAGGTGCTCAGCAATATCCCAATGCAAAAAGCAGTAGCCGAAGCAACAGAAAAAGTAAAAGAAGGTGCCAGTCTTGCCAAGTCGTTAGAGCAGAGCGGTTACTTTCCGCCAATGATGTCAAACTTGATAGCGAGTGGTGAGGTGAGTGGTAATCTTGAAGAAATGCTTGAACGTGCATCGATAAATCAGGAAAAAGAATTAGAAGGTTTAATATCAACCATTATGGGAATGTTAGAACCAATGTTGATACTGATTATGGGTTTCGTGGTATTAATTATCGTGCTGGCAATTTTATTGCCAATTTTTGATATGAATAACTTGATTAGTTAAAAATAGTCAATAAATTAGTAATTATAATAAGGTGTAAAAAACAATGAAAACAAAATATGGAAATACGAAAATACAGTTTCAAAGTGGTTTTACTTTGATTGAAGTTATGGTGGTGGTTGTTATCCTCGGGATTTTAGCTGCAGCGATTGTTCCTAATATAATGAAAAATCCTGATAAAGCCCGTATTGCCCGTGCCAAGGGTGATATTAGTGTGCTTGAAGGTGCGGCTAATATGTATAAGTTAGATAATTTTAGTTATCCAAGTACCGATCAAGGTTTAGAAGCTTTAGTAACAAAACCATCCGGCGCTCCTGAACCAAAGCATTATAATAAAGGTGGTTACATTAAAAAAGTTAAAAAAGATCCCTGGGGTCAACCTTATCAATATTTAAGTCCTGGCGTTCATAGCGATATTGACATTTATTCATTAGGTCCGGATCAACAACCGAGTGACGAAGATATCGGAAATTGGAACATCGAGTAATAGTAGAAATAATTTAAGCTAATGAAGGTCTTGGCAAAAAATAAGGGATTTACACTTATTGAACTTATGGTTGTGGTAGCCGTAATTTCAGTAGTGATGGGTTCGGTTGTTTTGTCCATTGGTGATGGTGGAAAACTAGATAGGCTGGAAATTGAAGCCAAGCGCATGTCGGCATTAATTAAATTACTCAGCGATGAGGCGATATTAAAAAATAAAGAATATGCTATTGTCGTTGATGAAACGGAATATGATTTTCAAGCGTTAGACAAAAATGAAAAATGGAAACCGTTAACAGGAGATCCAGTTTTTCATAAACGGAAGTTAGTAGAAAATTCCAAAATTGAGATGGTATTAGAAGATTTTGATGTGGATTTTGGTGCGCAAAAAGAAAGTGAGGATGTTAAAATATTTTTACTCTCCAGTGGTGAAATGTCTCCCTTTGAAATCAAGATTATTGATCTTAACAGTGAAATGTATTTTCTCATAACAGGATCAATAGTTGGAGCGCTTGAAATCGAAGGACCGTTTGAGCCAAACTAGTATGAAAAATTTTAATCAATTAAAATATAAAAACAAACTCTATCGAGGATTTACTTTATTAGAAGTATTAGTGGCGTTAGCGATAGTATCCATTGCAATTATACCGATGGTGAGTGTTCCTGTTTCAGTTAGTAGTATTCAAGGGACATTAAAATCTAAAACGTTTGCAGAATACGTTGCGTCAAATAAAATAGCAGAAATTCATCTGGACCGAAATTTTCCTGCACTGGGTACCAAAAAAGGTAGTGAAATAATGGCTGGTCGGGAATGGTTTTGGGAAGCAAAAATCGTAAAAGCGAATTCATTATTTAAAAATATTAGACGTATTGAAGTAACCGTTTATGATAGCGAAGATAATGATGCGCAAGCTTTAAGCTACGTAGTTTCTTTGGTGGGTAAACAAAAATGAAAAGTAAATCCGGATTTACATTACTGGAGTTACTCGTTGCAATGGCTATTTTCGCTACAATCGCACTGATATCCTACAGTGGTCTGGCATCAATGTTAAATGCCAGTAAGACAATTGAAATAGATGCAACGCGGCTACGAGAAATTCAAACTGCTGTATTATTTATGCAAAGAGATTTTTTATCGAGCGTCAATCGGCCTATCAGGGAAGAATATGGCTCAACTCGTGAGGCACTTCGTTCTAGTGATCAGGGCGATATTTTAATAGAGTTTTCTCATGGTGGCCGCAGAAACCCGGCAGGATTTTTACGCAGCTCATTACAACGTGTTGGATATGGTATAGACGATGATCAAAATTTAGTACGCTATATATGGCCAGTCTTGGACCGATCTCAGGATACCTTACCCGCTAAAGTTGAATTATTATCAAATGTTGAGAATTTAAAATTTCGGTTTTTAGATGCCAGTAATTCCTGGGCTGAGAGTTGGCCACCAATTTCAACGAATAAGAAACTCGTAAAGCTTCCACGTGCAGTAGAAATTACATTTGATTTGATTGATTGGGGTAGAATAAGACGATTGGTAGTGTTACCAAATGGTTAAGATAAAACAACAACGTGGTATCGCATTAATTACAGTCATTCTAATAGTAACATTAATTATTATTGCAACGATATCAATGACGGCACATCAACAACTTGATATTCGCCGCACAGTGAATGAATTAAATCATTCACAGGCATTGGTATATTTGCGTGGTGCAGAATATCTATCGATGTCAGTGTTATACGAAGATTTTAGAAAAAATAAAATCGATAGCCTGGATGAAGACTGGGCGACAGTATTACCACCATTTCCGGTAGACGGAGGATCAATTGGTGGCGTGTTAGAAGATTTATCAGGTAAGTTCAATATTAATAATCTGGTTGATGGCAAGGGTAAAAGAAGTAAGATTGATTATGAACGATTTAAAAGGCTTTTAACTAACCTTAAACTGAATATTGAAATTGCAGATGCCGTTGTCGATTGGATAGATAAAGATGATACTCCGTTACCGGGTGGTGCAGAAGAAGGTTTTTACCTAAGCAAAGACAAGCAAGCATATCGAACGCCAAATCAGTTGATAGCGAGCACAACCGAGTTGTTACGAATAAAAGGCATTAATTTTAAAGTATACAAAAAACTCAAACCGTATATAACAGCATTACCTGAACGAAATAAAATTAATGTTAATACGGCAGATAAAGAAGTATTAAAAATGATAGCGGCACAAGTTACTGATAGCAATGCTGAAGAATTAATTAAAGCTCGAGATAAAAAAGGTTATAAAAATATTGGTGCATTTATTCAACAACAGGCGTTATCCGGATTAGATAAAAAAGAACTGGTAGACCTGGATGTGAAATCTAATTTTTTTTTATTAAGTTCAACAGCAATAATCGGGCAGCTTGAAATTAAAATGGAAAGTATTTTGAAACGAGATGACAAAAAAGGCAAGGTAGTCGTAATTGTTCGTTCTCAAGGTGGATTGTAAATGGCACATTATGTATTTATACGTTTAACCGAAACACAGTTAATGTCGGCCGATGTTGATAGTGCTGAATGGATTATGATTGATAAAAATGATCCACAGCAAATATTAGAAAAAGGAACATTATACGAGCCACCGGTATTGGGGATAGGAGACAAAGTTGTAGTGTCAATCCCTGCTAGTAAATTAATGTTGACTTCAGTTTCACTGCCAAAAAGTAACATTAACCGTTTACGCAAGATTGTGCCGTTTACCCTGGAAGAATATATATTAGATGATCTTGAGGATGTACATTTCGCAATTGGCCACAACGGCAATAATGAAAAAACACCAATAGCGGTTATACAAAAAGAATTATTAAGTAATAGTTTGGCATCAATAGAAGCACTGGGACTAAGCCCAACCGTAATGGTTTCAGATTGCCTCTGCATCCCATTTGAGGAACAGACCTGGACTATTTTTGTTGAAGATGACATCGCGTTAGTTCGAACTGCTACTGACATCGGTTTTTCCTGCACAACCGATATTCTGATATTGATGCTGAGTCAATATATTAAAGAAGAGGATGTTACGTTACCCGTTAGTATAAAATCGTATAATGTCCCTCAAGAACTTCAAAATGAAATCATGAATATTTCCTTTGGATCGGAATCGGAACCGGAAGTAGAATTTTCTACATTTGACGTATCAGGAAATACTGAAATGTTATTTCTTGAACAATATTTGGAAAATACACCGAGTTTAAATTTGTTACAAGGTAGTTATAGTCGACGTCAAAAGATGGGCCAACAATTTCGCCCCTGGATTCCGCTTGCAGGTTTATTAGCATCTTATATGGTTTTAGCATTAATTATTGATATTGTTGGTTATAATAAATTGTCTTCAAACCTTGAGCAGTTACGTCAGGAACAAACAAATATTTTTAAACGAGCTTTTCCAGATGCCAGGAAAATAGTTAATCCTCGAATCCAGATGGAGTCCCGGTTAAAATCATTACGTAAAAAATCAGGGAAAAATTCCAGTAGTGCTACTGTTATGTTGGCATTTACTGCAAAAATTTTAAGAAAATACAAAATTGTCGGCATTAAATCGGTGCGCTATATCAATAGCAAACTGGATTTAGATGTGAAATTAAAAAATTTACAAGCTCTGGATCAGTTAAAAGAAAAATTAAGCAACAATGGTAAATGGAAAGTTGAAATTTTATCAGCAACGTCACGTGAAGACTTTGTTGAAAGTAGAATTCAGATTCGAGGATGAACAATGAAAGCCTATTTTAATAATTTAAATCCTCGTGAACAGAAGTTGGTAATAGCCGCAGGATTTTTTATATTACTATTCTTGCCATATCAATTCATATATGCACCTTTTCAGGAAAATTTATTAAAATTGGAAGAAGATACGGCTAAAGCCCAAAAAAA
>JBGMRJ010000014.1:15186-39241 GCA_048061315.1 Gammaproteobacteria bacterium | reverse complement strand
GCTTAACTCGATCTATTATTAAAGCCACCATCTTGCTCGGAACAAAGTCTTTTGATTTTTAGCTTTAGGCTTTACTCTGAACTTTTTCTTTTAAAATATAACAGTTAATTATACCGCTGCAGTCTATGCTAATAATAGACTGCAACCGTATATCTATTTACCATTTCATCAGTAAATTAGCATTTTTTCTAATAGATTCAAACAACTATGATGGTTTTGTTTAAAATACCTTGTTTACATATACTGCCAATGAATCTTCAGATTTTACTTTTTGTTGACCTTGTGTATTGATATATCAGTAACATCTAATGCTGCTTCATGAAGCACCTCGGATAATGCCGGATGTGCAAATATTGTTAACGCCAGATCTTCACTGCTTGCTTTAAATTCCATTGCTATTACAGCTTGCATTATTAATTCGGATACTTGTGGTCCAATCATGTGTACACCAAGAATACGATCTGTTTTTGCATCGGCCAATATTTTTATCAGACCATCGGTTTGTGCTATTGCTTTAGCTCGAGCATTTGCAACAAAGCGGAATACACCACTATTAAAATTTATATTCTCGTCTTTTAATTCTTGTTCAGCTTTACCACACCAGGCAATTTCGGGGTTGGTATAAATTACAAAGGGGATTGTATTATAATTTACCTTGCCGTATTTTCCTGCTATTAGTTCGGCAACCATAATACCTTCTTCAGATGATTTATGAGCAAGCATTGGGCCACGCACCGCATCACCGATGGCGTAGACATTTGCTAAATTTGTTTTACAGTGTTCATCTACCTCGATAAATCCTTTAGTGTCTATTTTTAATTTCACGGCACTTGAGCATATGTTATTGGTATTGGGTAAACGCCCGGTAGCAACGAGAACTTTATCGAAATTTTCAGTATATTCTTTATTTGATTTTTTATAGGTTAATTTTACTTTGTTATTTTTTATTTCTGTTTTTAAAACTTCGGTAGAAAAATTAAATTCAATACCTTGTTTTTTAAGTAACCTACTCGCAAGTTTTGTAATGTCTTTATCGACATTCGGCAGTAATGAATCCAAGAATTCATAAATCACTACTTTAGTACCATAACGTTGCCAAACGCTGCCTAGTTCCAAACCGATGACACCTGCTCCGATGATGGCAAGTGATTTTGGTATTGAATCAAAATCCAGAGCACCGGTGGAATCGACGATATTTTTGTTATCGACAATTGCCGATTTTAATGGAGATGGTATTGAACCCGGTGCAAGAATGATATTAGTGGCACTTAGTGTTTTTTGTGATTTGTCATCCAGTTGAATCGATACTTGAGTTTCAGTCTGTAAACTTGCAGTGCCTTGATATACCGTAATACCATTACTTTTCATTAACACACCAATGCCGCCGGTTAATTCATTTACAATTTTCTGTTTTCGCTGCTGGGTTACTGCGATATCGACTGACACTTTTTCTACTGATATGCCATGTTGCTGTAATTCATGTTGTGATTGATAATATAATTCAGATGATTCCAGTAAGGCTTTTGAGGGAATACAGCCAACGTTGAGACAAGTGCCACCAAGTGAGCTGCTATTATTGATAATTGCTGTTTTTTGTCCAAGTTGTGCGCAGCGAATGGCTGCGACATAGCCTGCCGGTCCTGCGCCAATTATTATTACATCATAATTTTCCATTTATATCTCTAGTAGTATTCTGGCAGGGTCTTCTAATTCTTCTTTAATGGTAACTAAAAATTTCACAGCTGTGTTGCCATCTATAATTCGATGGTCATAAGAAAAAGCCAAATACATCATTGGCTGAATGATAATTTCATCATTAACAACAATGGCTCTTTTTTCTATTTTGTGCATACCTAAAATACCACTTTGTGGTGGATTGAGTATTGGTGTTGATAACATTGAACCAAAAACGCCGCCATTGGTAATACTGAATGTACCACCAGTAATTTCTTCTAAGGTTAATTTTCCTGTTTTGGCGCGTTCACTGTAATCTAAAATTATTTTTTCAATATTAGCGACACTAATACTATCGACATCCCGGATAATAGGCACCACCAGACCACGTGGTGAACCAATGGCAACACCCATATCAATAAACCCATGATAAATAATATCGGTACCTTCTGTTGAGGCATTAACGTCCGGGAATTGTTTAAGAGCCTCGACAGTCGCTTTAATAAAAAATGACATGAAGCCTAAACGTACACCATGTGTGCTCTCGAATTGCGCTCCGTATTTTTTTCTTAATTCTACAATAGAGTGCATATTCACTTCGTTGAAGGTGGTTAGTATGGCTGCATTGTGCTGCGCCTCTAGTAACCGTTCGGCTATGCGTGCTCGTATACGAGACATGGGGACGCGTTTTTGAAACCGTTCATCTGCAATAACAATGTCAGGAGTTACCGTTTTCTCATGACTGGGAGTTGATGTTATAGAGGGTGTGTTTTGTGGTGTTTTATTATCCTGATCTATATAAGACATAACGTCTTCTTTTAAGATACGTCCACCTTTCCCGGTGCCTGATATTTTGGATGGATCAATTGTATTTTCAGCCAGCATTTTTTCTGCTGAGGGTGATGGAATCGCTGTAGCTTCTGTAACAGTTGATGCTTGCTCCGTAGGAGAAGAATTTGTTTCTGATACTTCACGTTGTTGTGGGTTAATTTTGGCAATAATTTGTCCAGACACCACCGTTGTGCCTTCTGTTTCTAAAACAGCTTCGACCACACCAGCAACGGGACTTGGAATTTCAAGCATGACTTTATCTGTTTCAATATCGGCAATAACTTCTCCAATATCGATATATTCACCGGTTTTTTTGTAAATTGCAGATAACAGTCCATCAATGATTGACTCAGGAAAAACCGGAACAACGATGTTTTCACTCATTGATACACTCCATTACTTTCAATATTAAATAATAATCGTTATATAAAATCATGTACTTCACCAAAAGCATCTGAAATTAATCGCGCTTGCTGTTCTTTATGAATGTTAATATTACCAACAGCAGGAGCAGCTAATAATGGTCTCCCAGCATACTCTAAATATTTATTTTTTCCTATAGCATGCCGAATATGATGTTGACTGGAATACCAGGCCCCCTGATTCATTGGCTCTTCCTGACACCAGATAAATTTTTTCGCGTTGACGAAACCTGTTAATTCTTTTTCTACCTGCTCTGTTGGAAAGGGATACAATTGTTCAATTCGCAGGATTGCAATATTTATTCTATTTTGTTTTTTTCGCTCATCGTTTAAGGCATAATAGATTTTTCCACTGCAAAAAATGACCCGATCAATTTTATCATTATCGGTAATCTCGATATCCCGTCTAACAGTTTCGAACTCTCCCTCAGATAATTTAGCGATCTCACTCATTGCTGCTGGAAGTCGTAATAAACTTTTTGGTGACATAATGATTAGTGGTCGTCTGCAATTTTGTAGCATTTGACGACGTAACAAATGAAAAATTTGTGCTGCATTACTCGGCACACACACTTGCATATTATGTTGTGCACATAATTGTAAATAGCGTTCTAAGCGTGCCGATGAGTGCTCTGGTCCCTGCCCTTCAAAACCATGAGGCAATAGCATTACCAATCCACATAAACGATTCCATTTTTGTTCACCGGCGCAAATGAACTGATCAATAACAACTTGGGCATTATTGGCAAAATCACCAAACTGCGCTTCCCAAATCACCATCGTTTTCGGATCGGTTGTGGCATAACCATATTCATAAGCCAGAACAGCTTCTTCCGATAAAGGAGAATTGCTAACAAGAAATGTTACGTCTTTTGTATTCAAGTTACGCAGTGGAATATGAACGCTAGTATCTTTTTGGTTGTGTAAAATAGCATGGCGATGAAAAAAAGTACCCCGGCCACAATCCTGACCTGAAAGTCGAATTGAAAATCCGTCATTAAGTAAGGTTGCGTAGGCCATGGTTTCTGCAAAACCCCAATCAACCAGTGCTTCGCCTTTTGCCATCTTGTCGCGAGCCATTATTATTTTTTTAACATTACGATGCAATTCAAATCCTGCGGGAAATTTATTAATACGATCATAACAATCAGTTAATACTTTACTATCAACTTGAGTTTTAATCTGAGGAACAAATGGGAAATTTACATCACATTTTTTATATTTACTCCAATCCGACACATAGGGGTATTTTGAATCACTGTCGTAATAGTATTTCTCAACCATCGACTTGCCTTTATCAAGCCCTGTCCGATAATCAACTTTAAACTGACTTAATTGCGCTTTTGTTATTAAACCCTGGGTAATTAATTTATTGCCATAAAGTGTTAATGTCGTGTCTTTTTTACTGATAATTTTATACATTTGAGGTTGCGTTACCATCGGCTCATCTGCTTCGCTATGGCCATGGCGTCGATAACTGACCATATCAATCACAATATCTTTTTGGAATGTCATTCTGTAATCGAGTGCCAGTTGTGCTGTAAATAATACCGCTTCAGGATCATCACCATTCACATGTAAGATGGGTGCATTCACCATTTTTGCGACATCAGTACAATACATAGTTGAACGCGCATCTTCTTGTTTACTTGTTGTAAATCCGATTTGATTATTCACAACAATATGAATGGTACCTTTGGTTGAATAACCTCGTGACTGTGACATGTTAAAGGTTTCCATAACCACACCTTGTCCTGCAAATGCGGCATCACCGTGAATTACAATCGGGATTACATATTTACCTTCTTTGTCGTGTCTTCGATCCTGTCTTGCACGAACTGAGCCTTCGACTACCGGTGCGATAATTTCCAGATGAGATGGATTAAAAGCTAATGCAACATGAACAGGACCATTGCCAGTATCCAGATCGGTTGAAAAACCCAAGTGATATTTTACATCCCCAGTGCCAATTTTATTTATCGATTTACCTTCAAACTCCATAAATAAATTTTCAGGCGTTTTACCCATAATATTAATTAATACATTGATTCGACCACGGTGTGCCATCCCAATGGCCATTTCTTCTATATGATGTTCTATGCCGCCGCGTTTAATCAGCCCCTTCAATAATGGAATTAAACTTTCGCTGCCTTCTAATGAAAATCGTTTCTGACCAACGTATTTGGTATGTAAGTATTGTTCGAGACCTTCAGCTGCAACCAGGTTTTTTAATAACTCCATTTTAATATCGTCACTGTAGGAAAATTGTCCCTGACGTGATTCCAGATATTGTTGCATCCAACGTTTTTCCTGAATGTTTGACAAGTGCATGTATTCTGCACCCAGGGAACCTGTATAAGTGGCCTGTAGAATTTTTATGATTTCAGTTAATGTAAGTCGTTCTGCCGCAACCAAGGAACCCGTTTCAAATGTTTGTTTCAGTGTTTCTTGCGTAAACTCATAATAGTCCAGCGTTAACTCATCTACAGTATTTTCGGTGTCTGGTGAAAACGGATTGATTTTAGCAATTTGATGCCCTAAAAAGCGATAAGCGTTGATAAATTGCAACACTTTTATTTGATCAGGATTTATACTGGCTGACGATTCACGCAAACCGGATTTAACTGTTGATGTGTAATTTTTTTTGCGGTTTTGTTTAAAACTGGCTATAAAATCTTGCCGAATTTCTTCATGGGAGAAGTCATGCTGATCAGTATTACCATTTTGCATGCGCTCAAAATAACTGTGCCATTGCGTTGTTAATGAGCCTGGATCGTGCAGAAAGATTTCATATAATTCTTCTAAATAGCTTGAATTTGCCCCGGCTAATGCTGAATTATTCCAAATTTCCTGAAGTGATTTTTTTTTATTCGATAAGTCCATTACTATTTCTCAGTTATACTAAATATATAGTGCAATTCTGAGAGACTGCATTGATTACTGGTCAATCAATTCACTATTTGAATACTTTTCCTGAAAACTTTCACTTTACTTTACCATATGACATTCAGAGAAAAAACTGTCCTCGCCTCAAAATTCTTAGGCGCTAATCCAAAGTGTGTTACCGTACCGCGAATAACCAATGGTGTTGAATCAGGATAAACGGATAAATTCAGTGTACCACGATCAATTTCATACTTATCTGCAACGGCATCATTAAATGCAATGCGACCATCTGCCTGGGTAACGGTGTTTGATGCTTTTAAATCAAAATCCAGAGTCAGGGAAATGAAAAGGATTAATTCTGAATAGGTAATGAATCTAAATTTTTAAATAATAAAATACTGTTAATTAACTAAAAGAGAATAAATAAGGCCCAATGTGCCTGTTGCCGCAATTAACGTCATCATTCCCACTTTATAACGAAATAGTGCAACAAAAGATGCAATGCAGACTACCACAGCAAACCATTCCACTTGCGCCAGTTTTTCAAAGTTCTCTCCCATGCCATTTGGCCATATCACATGATAGGCAAAAAACATCGCCAGATTTAAAATAACACCAACCACGGCTGCGGTTATTCCCGTTAAAGGTGCAGTAAATTTTAAATCATTTCGAGTTGCTTCAACTAACGGACCACCTAATAAAATAAACAGGAAAGACGGTAGAAATGTAAAATAAGTTGCAACAGATGCTCCTGCAAAGCCCGCTAAAAATAATGATTCGACTCCAAAAATTTCTTTGGTCCAACCACCAACAAAACCGACAAATGAAACAATCATGATAAGCGGCCCTGGAGTGGTCTCACCTAAGGCCAAACCATCAATCATTTGTGTCGCTGTTAACCAGCTATATTGATCCACTGCGCCCTGATAGACATAAGGCAAAACAGCATAAGCACCACCAAAAGTCACAAGTGCAGCTTTGGTGAAAAATTCACTCATGACTTTAAGATCACCCACTAAAGCCCACCATACTGATGCCCAGAGCACTAAACCAATGGCAGCATATAAAACAAAACGCACTAATTTAAATTTTGCATGCTCAGGTGCCGGAGTATCATCATCGATTATTGCTTTGCCAAATTCCTCATTACTTGCACCATGTCCACCTCCAGCCATAAATTTAGTTGGCGCAAATTTTGAACCCACAAAACCAATAATTCCGGCAGCCAAAACAATATACGGAAACGGGATATTAAAGAAAAATATCGCGATAAATGCCAATGCAGCTACTAGCCACAATACTGAATTTTTTAATGCCCGAGATCCAATTCGATATGCAGCAAAAACCACTATAGCGGTAACAGCCGGTTTAATGCCATACAATACACCTGCTACTGCGCTAACATCACCAAACACCAAATAAATCCAGGTTAATAAACTGAGTATTAATAATGAAGGTAAAACAAATAAAGTACCGGCAATAATGCCACCAAATGTACCGTGCATTAACCAGCCGATATAGGTGGCCAATTGTTGTGCTTCGGGTCCTGGAAGTACCATAGTGTAATTCAAGGCATGCAGAAATCGATGTTCAGAGATCCAGCGGCGTTTTTCAACTAATTCCTGATGCATCATACTAATTTGGCCTGCAGGCCCACCAAAACTGATGAATCCCAATTTAAGCCAGTAAAGAAAAGCTTCTAACATGCCCACCGGTGCTGGAACCTGATCTTTTTGTAATTCTTCTGTCATAGCACTTCCATAATTCTATTGACCTAATATTGCCATAAATAACCACATTAATCGGATAAAAGTGGCCGCTGGTCAGAATAATCGAATTTGCTGCAAAGAATCCACTAATATTAGGGTGTAAATCTAAAACAAGGAGTATTTCAGATGACGAGTGATTTCAGACAAGGAGAATCAGGCAATATCCCATTTCGCAGTGGGCGGTTCTATAATATTGATGCTCAGTGGTATTTTTCATGTCGTGAACAATCCAACATAGGCCCTTTTCCTAAAAAAGAAGATGCTCATCAAGCATTAACGGTATACCTCGACGATCTCGCGACAATATCCGGTATTACACTAGCTTCTTAAGCATCGAAGTGACCACTAAGCTTATTAAAGTAAATTTTGTACAGCAAGATTAATCTAGTATAGCAAAAGTGTGATCTAGTTCACATTTTACAAGTATGAGGTTAATTATGAATAAACATCGAAACGGTGAGGTCGGTTTTTCAATATTGATGCGAACTGGTATTTTGCCTGCAGAGGAAAAACGGATGCAGGCCCATATGACTCAAAACCGGAAGCCGCACTAATGTTATACGTTAGAGATCTCAACACATTTAACGAAAGAATTGGCTCGAAATAATGTAAAAGTCATCCCATCTGGCCGAACTAACGACTAGACGGGTTTACCGCTAATTCAATTACTCGTGTAACTCGTGCTCGCTTTCTTCACCTAAGATTCTGGGCTTTAATATTAACTCTGCCAGACTATCATGATCGCGTTCAACTCCACGGCTTCGTTCTTCATACAGGGTTACTGCAACCTTAGCCGTTTCTGTTTGTGACAAGTCTTTTTCTACCTCATCAGCGGTACTGAGTACCGTTGTGATGCATTGAGCAAGATCGTTAATATCAATCCTTTCATTCTCGCTGATGCCGTATTGTAGCCATTGTGGCGTCACTTTTAATGCATCTGAGACCTTCTTGATATTATCAATCGTAATATTACCGCCATCTTCCCATAATGAAACTGAGGCTCTGGAAACTTCTACTCGTCTGGCAAGTTCTGCCTTATTAATACCATTCTTCTCACGTGCTAACTTAATTCTTTGTCCAATCATTTCGTGTCTTCCATGTGTCAGGGGGATTACATGTTAAACATTATTAAACGAGCTCAACTGATATAAAATACTGAAATCACTTATAAAATACCAGTCTAAACATTTAATTATCAATGCTATGAGATAACCAATTTAACAGATTATTGATAATCGTAAATTGTATTATGTATTGCTTCATCCACAATGTGAATCATTTATTGCAGTTTTTAACCTAATGTGGATATATAAATAAGCTAAGCAACTGTTTACTGCAATTTAACTATCTAAAGTCTAACTAATCTTAATTAACAATAATCCTAAGTGTAAGCAAAAAACCTTAAGCTAGAATTAACAGGTTTATAGTGTGTAAAATATTTCACCATAATTAGTTAAAATTCACTCAACTTTACTGTTCAATTATCAACCATTCATGCTCAAATTTCTGTGTTCCACTTTGTAAAAACAATAAAAGTAACCCTAATTAATCTAATGTTAAATTTTTACCAAAAGTTCTAACTTTACATAATTAAAAGATAAATACCTATTTTACAGCTAAGGTTATTTATAGGTTATTCCATAATTACGCTTAATGTTCAGTAAATCTTTTTATTTTACTATCAGCTCTAAAAACGTTTATTCAATATGCCAAAATTAATTCAACCTTCTACACTATTTGCTTTTTTAATTATTGTTAGCCTTGCTATTGTATTTGGTAACTTTTTTCAGTATCTCGCTGAATCCGAATTAATTTATAATAAAGAATCTGAAAACTCCGTTATAACTCAAAATTTTAATAGTAATTTATCGAAAGAAATCCAAAAGAGCATTACTGATATTAATTTATTAACATCTAACTCTGTTAAATTAAGCAGTAACCTGAATAATTTAAATCAACTATTATCTGAATTAAGCAAACTTCAGCAACATATTAGTATTACTTTATTTAACCTAAACGGTTTTGCTATTGCAGAATCAGATTCCAATAATCCTTTTCTCGATGAATTACAAAAAAGAGACTTCAAGAGTATAGTGTTAGATGGCGTAAAAAAATCGCGACTAATCGAGATTTCAAATGACACCAATGAAAAATTTAACTCTACTTCTATCTATAGTTTAATTCCATTATTAAACCTTGAAAAATCTAAAGTCATTGCGGTGTTTGGTGTGAAAAATAGTGTCACTGAATCAATAAACCGAATTACCAACTCTAAACGATTAGTAGTTTTAATTGTCATTGCGAGTTTATCAATTTTTTATTTTGTCGTAATTTTAATTCAATCACAATCAAACAAATTACTTAAAGAACAAGCAGAATTGCGAATCATCAGTGAAGAAGAAATTCGCTACCATGCCTATCATGATCCGTTAACACGATTACCAAATCGTTCTTACTTTCAACACATACTGTCATTAGTCATGTCGCAAGCCCGTCGTAATGAAACTTTAATTGCATTAATGTTTCTTGATCTGGATAAATTCAAAACGATAAACGATAGCTACGGACATACAATTGGTGACGAAGTGCTAACCGAAGTTGCGTCCCGGGTTCAAGAATGTGTGCGAGAGTGTGATACCGTAGCCCGAATTAGCGGCGATGAGTTTACAGTTATTCTCGATGGAATTAATACTGTTAATGATGCTGAATTAATTGCAAATAGAATTATTTCGTCACTCAATAAGCCAATGATAATTGATGATCACGAGTTCGCGATTGGCGTCAGTATTGGAATAAGCTTATACCCACTGGATGAAATAACCCTGGAACAATTGATTCAAGACGCCGATATTGCCATGTTTAATTCAAAACGAAATGGCCGAAACATGTATTCTTTTTTTGAACACGAAATGCTGCGCCATTCAAAACAACGTTTAAAATTTGAAATCGATCTTCGTCAGGCAATTTCACGAAATGAATTACTATTACACTATCAACCCATTATTGATATGAAAACAAGTGAAATTGTTGCAATGGAGGCATTAATCCGTTGGTGCCATCCCATTCATGGGACATTACTGCCAAGTCATTTTATTAAACTCGCAGAAGAAAATGGTCAAATAATAAATATCGGTAACTGGGTGCTTGATGAAGCATGCAAACAACTCGCACTCTGGCATCTTGCAGGATTCACTCAATTAAAAATTTCTGTCAATATTTCAATTAGACAAATTGATGATAAAGGCTTTCATTCTTATGTACTCAGTACTCTACGTAAGCACAATTTAAAACCTGCCAGCCTGGAATTAGAAATAACTGAAACTTTATTTCTCGAAAGTACCCACACAACATTAAAAACATTATTTAATTTAAAACAATTAGGTATATGCATTGCAATTGATGACTTTGGTACCGGTTATTCTTCTCTTGCTTACTTAAAATCATTTCCGATTGATCGACTCAAAATTGATCAGTATTTTGTGCGTGAGGTGGCAAAAGATAATGACAATGCCGCGATTACACGCGCAATTACAGAACTGGCTCACACATTACGCCTTGCAGTTACCGTTGAAGGCGTTGAAACCGTTGAACAATACAACATATTAAAATCACAGAACTGTGATGAAATGCAGGGGTTTTTCTTTAGCAAACCATTAGCCGCTAAAGAAGCAGAAAAATTACTTAAATCTGCTTAAATAAACTAAGATGGATCCTTATTATCGTCATTATTGTAAAACATTAAACCAATGCCACGTTCATCTTTGTACGCCACCATGGCTTGCAAATTTTTATTTAAATTTTCGTTATCAACTTCATCATTTTTGTCATTGATTTTTACAGTTACCATACAATGAGCATATAAATCGACATCAGAAACATTTGTGGCGACATACATTCCACCATCACTAATATTTTGTGTCACACCGGTGACAGCATCTTTTGTACCACAAGCTAAAGTAACGTCAACATTCAGTGACTTGCGATCATCCCAGCGAAAATCCATGAAATTCATTATGAGGTACTCCAAATAGTCTAATTTGAGTGATATTTAAACTCATTTCGAGCCACAAAATTGTGACATTATCCACAAAAGCAGTTATTCGTTTATTAATTTAAATTACCCGATTAACGCACAAAAAAAAGCCCGGTTGTAACCGGGCGGTGTTCCAAAGGGGGAAATCTTATAAATAAATTACTTCGCTAACAAATCATATGAAAAAAAAATTTAGACCGGACTCGGTCAAAACCACAAACTTCCGTGGTGGTAGATCGACCTGGTCAACCCACACTTGTAACTGCAATTCAAGGTTAATAATTCGGCCTGTTTCCAGGCTTAACACGAAATTCGTGTTCGACATCCTTGCGCTCGTGCCAGCGATAGTCCTTATCGAAAGTCCTATCCCTAGACTTACCGGTATGAGAAGCAAATAACAAACTCAACTCATCAACATTTCTTGTATTGTAGTTCCAAGTAGGGAACCAAGGTCTTTACATCAAGAAGATGTTGAATGTATTAGACAGGAATTTAACAGTAATGGGAATCCGGTATGATATGGTACTTGGCTAGGGTTTACCCTTATATAAACCACATGAAACATACAATGCCACTAAATCGGCTAATGAAGATACTCGCATTTTCTCCATTACATTAGCTCGATGAGCCTCCACCGTTTTATTACTAATTCCCAGATCCGCAGCGATTATTTTATTCTGTTTTCCAATCACCACTTGATCCAACACCTCACGTTCTCTTGGCGATAACGTAGCAAGCAGCGACATTTTGGATTGTAAATCTTTATTATGGACACGATCATTTTGATCTTTTTCAAGACATTGATTTACCCTTTCTAATAAGACCTGATCATTAAAAGGTTTTTCAATAAAATCAACTGCACCGTTTTTAAGAGCCCGAACAGCCATGGGTACATCGCCATGACCGGTGATCAAAATCATTGGTATCGAGTAGTTTTTTTCTTTTAATATTTTTTGCAATTCAAGACCACTTATCCCGGGCATTCGAACATCAGCAACCAAACAGCCAGGATACTCAGGCTTATAATGATCTAAAAAATCTTGAGCTGAAGAATACACTTCAACTTTAATATTAATTGACTCAATCAGCCAACTTAAAGAATCTCTAACCGCCTGATCATCATCAACGATATAAACAGTGGCTTTGGTATCAAGCATACAAAGCCTCTGAGCGAACCACAGGTAAGCTAAAACGAAAAGTCGTACCTTTCACTTGATTTATGTTGGCAGACAAATGACCACCATGCGATTCAATTATCGAACGACTTATTGACAAACCCATACCCATTCCTTCCGGTTTTGTAGAGAAAAATGCATCGAACAGATTATCCCGTTGGTCATCTGAAATACCATGCCCGGTATCCCAAACAGCAACTTCAACCATATCAATCTGGGTATTATACCAGCTGTGTATGATCAATTCCTTACGTCTCCAACTATTACCGTCCATAGCCTCAAATGCATTTCGAATCAGGTTCAATACTACCTGTTCAATTTGAATATTATCCGCTAATACCAGTGGCATAATCCGTTGCAACTGCATGTGGACATAGACACCGCGTTTACGAGCTTCAAAATTAGCGAGTTGCACTGAATCCTGAATAATGAGATTTATGTCGGTACTAGCCCGATTTGGTTCACCTTTGCGGACAAAATCCCGCATCCGCTTAATTATATCGCCCGACCGTTTACTCTGATTGCTAATGTTTTCCAGCGCATTGATGATTTGAATGGGATTGTAATTTGGTGATGACATACGACGCACACATCCTTGGGCATAATTCGCAATTGCTGCCAGCGGTTGATTCAATTCATGGGCAATGCTGGATGCCATCTCACCCATCATACTCACTCTGGAAACGTGCGCTAATTGCTGTTGATGCTCATCATGTTGCTTGGCAACTATTTTCTGTTCGGTGATATCTTTTCCCGTAGCAATGTAATGTACTATTTTCCCGGTTTCATCCCGAAGTGGTGTAATGATTTTTTCTTCATATAACAAACTGCCATCACTACATCGATTTATGAATACACCCTGAAAAATACGCCCCGAACTAATTGTTCGCCAAACATTCTTGTAGAAATTACTCTCATGTTCATCAGATTTCAAAATTGAAGGGTTAAAACCAACTGTTTCGATTAACGAGAAACCGGTTAAGCGTTCAAATGCCGGGTTTACGTATTCTATTAAACCCTTTTCATCAGTAATGATTATTGTTTCAGTGGTTTGTTCTAAAGCACGAGATAACTTCCACAACTCGGCAACGGTATTTTTGTGATTGCTCACTTCTTTTTTAAGTAAATTTTTAGATTTTGATAATTTAAAATTTAAAAATACCATAATAAGCGTTGTTATAACCAAGAATAATATTAAACCAATCACTACAAATACAAATTGACCATATTGTTCGATAAAAAACTCAATCGAATTATGTTTTTTATAAGGACCAATTTTGAGATGGTGAAATAATTCATGCACGGGTCTATAATCTGATGGTACATTCCAACCTATATAAGAGCCTTTAATAGCCGCTGCATCTGTTGATTTTAAGGTTAGCAATGCAATTACTAACTTCTGAGCTAAATCATCATCAGTATGACGTGCTTTAGCAAACGGCCATTCAGGATACAATTTAGTGCTGTGTTTAAATGGATAGGCAGGGTTAAACTTGGTATTCAAAATTCTAAATTCACTTAAGCGAATCAATTCTTCAGCAGCCATACGATGCAAAATATCCGCCCGAACTGTTCCAATTTCAACGTCACCATCGCGTACAGCAAAAACAATGTCATCCTGTGGAAAGCCATTAAAAACCAATTTTTTTAAATCGGTAAACGGATTGACACCTTGAGTCGCCATTTCATACCAGGCTAGTTGAAATCCTCCAAATGCAGATGGACTAACTGCCATCATGGTTTTTCCTTTCATGTCCGAAAGACTATGGATATTTTTATTTTGTGCACGGGTAAAAATCACTGCACCAAACTCTTTTACGCCACGGCCGACACGTAAATTATTTAACGTTGCCAAACGCGAAATTCCAAAAGTCGCCTCTAAGTCAACATAATGACCGGGATTGGTTAAAATAAAATCCAGGTGATTTCGCTCAACAGCTTCCTGCATTGATTTATGGTCTAACGGTCTAATCAGAAAATGGTAACCCGGAATTTTACGATTCAAATAATCGGCAGTCGGCATCCAGCGCAATAAAGTTCGATTACTGCCACGATAAGCCAATACACCAATAACCACCGGTTCATCAATCGTTGATACTGGCTCTTTTGCAAATACATAATTCTGAAAAATTATTATGTTTAAAAGAAGTCCGAGAAGGTAAATCTTGCGCATACAATTTGGTTCTACTGGCTTTTACGTAAATTCTGTGTGAATGATGACCTGCAATTTGTTTGCTTAGTGTTATAAACCACAAAATGAACTGGACATCACAAATCATTCTAATTTGCGAGTTAGTATTGGATTCTTACTCTATATTATAGCGTTCTATAATATTCGATCACGATATCACTATCCAGTCCAAGGTGGATCCAGCTAAATTGTTATCTTGCTGATTTTAATAAATAAATTATACACTAAGTTATTTATGGTAATTATTTCTACGCATCGGTAGTAGAAATACTCACTTTATTTATAATTAGCGTATAACGAGGGTAACGTTGGAGCTGAGTGACGTTTAGTACTACCTGATGCAAAAACCGGTGGATTTGAATTAAATGCCGCCCAGAGTGCAGCACCTGACCAGGCATTAGCCTTATTGCCATATAAATAACGTTGTAGTTCAATTATCGCATTTTGCAGAGCAGGATCTGCAAACGCGAGTAAAGAAGATAAATTTGTAAACTGTTCTGATTGACAATTACTATTTGCCCATTGGATAAGTAGCTGATTGCATAAACCCGCATCATTTTTTAAACATGCCTTTTTTATATCTTTAATCGACACTGCATCAGCTCGGTTATAGGATGCATTAATTTCAGTACCTGAGAATTTTTTTATTGCATCTCCCGCGATAATAGCGCGATATTTTGAACGTAATCGAAACCATAAAAATACTGTTATCAACCATAAGAAAACAAATATTGCACTGATAATAATCCACATAAAGGATTCAAAATAATCAGCTTGTTTTTGAATTTGTGGTTGTAATTTTGTATCGGAATCAACTGCTGCTGCATTATTCGCAGTTGATGATGAAACAGAATCATCCAGCTTTAGTTTATTCTCTTCAACCTGACTTACAGCAGCTCCCACATTTATAATTTGAGAGTCTAGTCTGGATTCTTGAATAGTGTTGGTTTTCGTATTCCACCATGGAATCACAATTTCAGATAAAGTTTGCTTGCCCATCTTTGTTGCTAATAATGCTGTTTTAAATTCTTTTATAGCGACCAGACCTTTTTTATTATTGCGTTCGGTTATTACTGGAATATCGGGATAAATTTTAATATTTTTGGGTGCTTCTATTTTAATATCCGGTAATTGCGCGGTACTTAAATTTTGAGCAATTAAACTGATAGTACGCGTTATCGGCTCGCCTGAAGTTAAGGTCGACTTATCTCCGGACCATTTTTCTGTAATAGTTAAATTGTCAACGGGTAACCAGGTAGCCGAAGGATACTTTTTATTAAATTCATGAGGAATGCCTTTAACTTGAATTTCAATCGCTTTTGATTTTAAGCGTTTAACGCCAGCCGTAAACGGATCCATATTAAAAAAAGAACGTTGACGGGAATTACGAACAATTTGAGTTTCAAATGTGATTGGTTTTATTTTTAATAGTCCGCTTTTTTGTGGAAATATTGCATAACGTCGTTCCAATACTGTATATGCAACACCATTGATAGCAATCCTCTTAGCACTATCTTCGCCAAGTTTAGTTACAGTTGATTGATTATTTTCACTAACGGGTTCACTCAAACTGGCATTATTCAATTGTATTCGCCGAAATAACTTAATGGTATAAATGAGCTGTTGTTGCACATATACTGTTTTTGGTTCAACATCGATTTCAAGATATATTTCGGCTTGTTGTTTATTTTTCTGAGTAACAGTATTGGATACGATTTTAATCGCAATGGGATCACTTTTATCTTTCCCAAAATTGATCGCAGGAATTTCATAATCCCCCGCTTCTTCGAGCATCAGTGTCATCGTCCAGGTTTTGTTGCGGGTAATCGAACCATTAATTAATCTAAAATTCGAACTTTGACGGGTGTTTATAATTCTGAATATTTTTTGCAATTCACTAAAATCGGGATCTTCATCAATACTACCGCGAGCATCTAATACAAATTGAAAAGATTCACCCACCGGGATCGGGTTACGATCTACTGTTGCGGTTATTTCTGCTGCCATAAGCGGCATGCTATTTAATACTGAAAGTAACAAAATACCCAGTAACAATTTTTTATAATTTACCATGAAGGACCTTCGTTAGTTGGTTTATTATTCCGTTGTTGATATTGATATTTAAATTTTCGTCGCATTAAACCTGCGGGATCATCCGGAATTTTTCTCAGCCATTGTTCTACAGCTTGTTGTTGTTCTTTATTTTCAACATCATTTTGCTGCTTTAGCTTCGCCTGCTGTTGTTCTTTTTCCTGCTCTTCTTGCTTTTCTGATTCGCTTATATCATTTTCATTATCTTCTGATTTATTATCATCTTTTTCATCAGGCTGGGATTTTTTTGAATCTTTTTTTTCATCAGATTTTGATTCGGAATCAGAGTCTTTATTAGTAGTATCATCTTGTTTTTTATCAGGATCGTCTTGTGACTGCCCATCTTTTTTTTGTTCGTCTTTTTTATTTTTATCTGATTTTTTATCCTTGCCTTTATTTTTGTCCTTTTTATTCTTGTCCTGCTGTTTTTTTAGTTGGTCTTCAACCAACTTTTTATTATACAAAGCATCTTGATGTTCGGAATTTTTCTTAAGAACTTCATCATAACTCTTTAAGGCTTCTTCGTAGCGTTTTAATTTTGCCAAGGCATTTGCTTTATTATAAATCGAACTAATATCATTTTTTCCTTCCAGCAATTCTATGGTTTTATCATAATTTCCGGCCTTATAATTAACTGCAGCTTGCCAGTCTGGTTGTTGAAACAATTCGGCTGACTCTTTATTTTTACCATCATCAAATAATTTTTTTGCCCGCTGATTAGAGTTAGACCACAATGAATCCCAGCTTAAAGCATAAGCTGGTTCAGAAATTGGAAATATCATTAAAACCAGAATAAACACGACACCTTTTCGAAAAGACAATAACGCTAGCGGTAACAATAATAATATTAACCACGGACCACGCTCTCGCCAAACAGCAGCATCGTGCTTTGAGTCTGATTCATCGCTACGGCTATTTTCAAATATTTTAGAAGTCATCAATCTCTGAATATCATTATCATCAACACTTAAAGTTGAAAATCGGCCTTTATTTTTATTTGCCAGATTACTTAGTAATTTATTGTTTGTTTTTGCAATAACAATACTGCCATTAGCATCTTTTAAAAAACCACCCCTCGGTAAATTAATAGGAGCGCCTTGTTCAGAACCAATGGATAATATTGATAAACCAAAATTATTCGATGCAAGCGCTTTAGAGACAGCACCAGCATAAATTTCAGGGACTTCATCTGTAAGTAAAAGAATATCGCCTTCTGTAATTCCACCATACTTAAATAGGTCCAGTGCTTTTAACACCGCAAGATCAATTCGACTGCCCTGGCTTGGCATCATTGCCGGTATCAGGCTTGGAACGAGTTGTGCAATTGTATCGGTGTCATCAGTGAGTGGTGTAACAACAAATGCATCACCGGCATAAACAATTAACGCAGTTTGTCCTTCTGTTCGTGCTTTTAGGATATCCAGTAGTTTTAAACGTGCTCGAACGAGACGAGAGGGTTTGACATCCTCAGCAAGCATTGAGGTTGATAAATCAAATAATATTATTAAAGATGATTGTTGCCGAAATACCGGTTGCGGTAATTTATCCCAGGCAGGCCCTGACAGGCTAAAGATGGAGATAGCGCCATAAAATAATAACAGCCACACTACAATATTGCGTTTTTTAACTTCAGTTCCTACTATTAAATGTTTTAGCAGTCTCGGATCACAGACGTGTTTCCAGTTATGTTGATTATTTTGTTTATGCCAAACTAACCATATTAATAACACTAGTGGAATAAAAGTAATTAACCACATTGGGCGCAAAAAAATAAACTCAGTCATTTTGCAGTCCCTTTTCGGTAGTAATATTATTTTTAAATTTAATATTTCGCAGATTGGGGAAATATTGTATCAGAAGCATTAGCATAACTAATATGTAACTCGCAGATAAAGGCCACATATACAATTCGCTCATAGGACGAAACGTTTGCTTATCTTTTTCAATTGGTTCCAGTTCATCCAGTATTTCATAAATTTTTTGCAATGCTTCGGTATTTTTTGCTCGATAGTATTTTCCGCCAGTAGATTCGGCAATTAATTTTAAGGTTTTTTCATCCAGTGCGCTTGAAGGATTTACAGTACGACTTCCAAATAACGATCGAATTGTCATTCTGTCGGCACCAACACCAATAGTATAAATTTTTAATTTTCGAACTGCAGCAAGCTCGGCTGCTTTTATCGGAGAAATTTCTCCTGCCGTGTTTGCGCCATCAGTTAATAAAATGAGTACTCGACTATCAACACTTTGCTTGCTTAAACGCTTAACCGCCAAACCAATAGCATCGCCAATTGCGGTATTATCACCGGCAAGTCCCAGGGCTGATTCATTTAAGAGTTGATTAACGGTAAACCGATCAAACGTCAAAGGAACCTGCAAATAAGCCTGGGTACCAAATAAGATTAAACCGATTCGATCACCAACACGCCGTTTAATAAATTGCCCAGCAACGTGTTTCGTTGCTGTGAGTCTATCGACCATATTACCGTTAAGTTCAAAATCAGCAGTTTCCATACTGCCTGATAAATCTACTGCCAACATTAAATCGCGGCCACTCACCGGTAATTCAATTGCATCGCCTAACCACTGTGGACGCATTGCAGAAAACACCAGTAATATCCACATTAATAACATCAGCACTTTTAACAGCGGTTTTCTCATGGATACCGTTACCGATGACACAGAATGTGTTCGGTATTCCTGGCTAAAAGGTATCTTTAATGCGGCCTCCTGTGTCTTTAGTGCACTGGAGAATAAAAACCGTACTAATATTGGTAGTGGTAAAAGAACGACTAACCAAACCCACTCAAACGATAGCATTATAAAAATCCATATTTATTTTTTAAATTATAGTTTAACCACAATACCACCAGCTCATACGCTGATGATACATCTTCAGTGATTTCAGCTTGATAGGGACCGAGTAAAAATATTTTTCCTGCTCCATTTTTAAAAGAGAATTGAGGGGACCGATTTAATTTTTTTTCAGGTAATTTTGAATCCAGAAAATCAAGCCATTCGTTCCCGTGCAGTTTAGCTATTGCAGGTTCACTAAATTTATACAATGCTACCCGCCGTAATAATGCTGACAGCTGTTGAATAAAAATTTTCGAATCACCATTATGCTTAAAATGATGATGATAATTAACAAGTTCAAGCTTAATATTTTTTTTCAGCTTTCGCGTATACCGGGTTTTTTTATAAATAAAAAAACTAACTGCTATAATGAAAATTGCAATAAAAACTATCCACCATCCGGGAGCGGGTGGCCACCATAAAACACTATCGGGTAAATGAATATCCTTTAACGCTAATTCGACATTTGAGGTTTCAGGATTCATCGTCGTTTAACACCCAGGCCAACTTGCAATGTTGTTAAAATATTATCATTAGTACATAGAGGTAAAAAATACATGCCATGACGTTGGCATAATGTCGTTAATTGTTTTTTCCTGGAATCAAAATTTTCATGAAATTGATTTCGAAATTCAGCATTATTAGTATCTAGTGTAAAGGCATCGTTATTATCATTACATACTCGATAAAGCCCTTTAGGCGGTAATTCACTTTCAATTGGGTCATAAACAAAAATTAAAACAATATCGTTATGTTTTGATAGCTGCGCAACAGAATCTTCTGCTTGTTTTGTTAAACCACGGAAATCACTAATCATAAAGATCAAACTGCCCGGATTACTGACGTGCTGCAAACGTAATAAAGCTTGCTCGGTAGAATTATTATCGTCGGAGTTATTATCTTCCTGCTCTTGAGTATGATGGTTTTTCCAGGCATCGTGTTCTATTAATTGTTGAATATAATGTATTACTGCTTTTTTACCCCGTTTGGGTCGCAGCTCAACATGCTGGTGTTCTGAGAAAATTAATCCTCCTAACCTATCACCATGATAATTTGCACTCCACCCCAGTAGACTGGCAGCATAACCTGCAATTACAGATTTAAACGCTTTTTGAGTTGCAAAAAACATGGGGGCATTTAAATCAAGAAAAAGCAACACACTGCGTTCACGTTCTTCACGGAACATCTTGGTATACGGTTTACCGGTGCGTGCCATAACGCGCCAATCAAGATTACGGATTTCATCACCTACCTGATAAGGGCGAACTTCATCAAATTCCATACCGCGCCCTTTAAATGGCGACAAATACCCACCACTCCATTGCGAACGGATTTTCCCTGCTTTAAGCGGTAATTGACGGGCAGATTGACTTAATCGAATAAGATTTTGTTTTTGAATATCAACAACATCATCATTAAGTTCATTCTTTACACTTTTTTTCATTTTTAGCTCAATTGAATTTATGGCACAGGAACACGTTCAATTAATGTTTGAATAAAGTCATCCGGCGTAATCCCGTCGGCCTCAGCTTCAAAACTTAAAATAATTCTGTGCCGCATTATATCAAAAGCTAATGATTGAATATCCTCAGGTGTAACAAAGTCACGACCATCCAACCACGCTCTTGCTCGAACACATCGGTCTAATGCAATACTGGCTCGTGGACTCGCACCATATTCAATCCAGCTAGCCAGATCGTCTCCATAGCGCTCAGGATCGCGTGTTGCTAATACCAGTTCTAATAAATATTGTTCAAGATTATCTGCCAGATGGATATTTAAAACTTCTTCCCGGGCTTCAAATAACACGGATTGCTTCACCTGTGCTTCGGGTATTTTAATAGAGGACGAAGGTGTTAATGCTTCGCTACGGGCAAGTTTTAAGATCTCTTTCTCTATCTCATTATCCGGATAACTGATTTTTACGTGCAATAAAAATCGATCTAATTGTGCCTCAGGTAATGGATAAGTCCCTTCTTGCTCAATCGGATTTTGAGTAGCCATAACTAAAAACAATTTCTCAAGAGGGTATGTTTTAGTGCCAACTGTTATTTGTCGCTCTTCCATCGCTTCGAGTAATGCTGATTGTACTTTGGCAGGAGCACGATTTATTTCATCAGCCAATATGAGATTATGAAATAACGGGCCTTTTTGAAAATGAAAAGAACCTTCATTTGGCCTAAATACTTCCGTACCGGTTAGATCGGCAGGCAATAAATCGGGGGTAAACTGAACCCGGTGAAAATCGCCTTCTATCGCCTGACTTAGTATTTTAATGGCACGTGTTTTTGCAAGTCCGGGGGCTCCCTCAACTAATAAATGACCATCGGCTAAAATTGCAATAATCAGACGTTCAACTAATTCGTGTTGACCCAGAATTTCTGTATTCATGTAATCGCTTAACGATTTAATAATATGTTGGTTGTTAGACATGCAACTCCTCACAAGCTATTTAATTTTTATTTCTCTATTTCTAAGGGTATGAACTTAAGCGCCCATAATAGTTTCCACTAATTTTACATGACTACCAACACTCCTGTTAATACCTTATCGGGAATCATTTGAATTTGATCAACATCCACGAATTCTTCAGGCATCGAAAGTTTTCAATTATTTCCCTAATATTTCTCTGAAAACGAAATATTAGGGAAACAGACAATTTTAATCAAATAAACACATCATTGAGTTAACTCATTATATTACTATACCCTTGATTTTATTGTGATTAACCAAATTCCACGCAATATTAGCTATTGCTAATACAGATACCAAACAGTATACTTCAAGCTATTTCACGATTACCAAAATTTCTGGAGAATACAATGGCTAAACACTGTGATCTTTCATTCCAACAAAAAAGCCTGTTTCAGCAAGGTTTTCAATCCTATACACCTGCTGAACTAAAGCAGCTCGAATGGGGATTACGCTTTACACCGGCTGTTTGTTCACTTATTGCACTCTATGGTCTTATTTATCAACTTCCGGTTGTCTTATACGCCGTTGCAAGTTTGGGTCTAATCGCATTTTTTCTGCCGAAATCTCATCCTATGGATTTAATTTATAATCATGGTGTGCGTCATCTGTTTGGTGCAGTTGCGTTACCAACGAGTCCATTTCAACGCCGTCTGGCTTGTATGTCTGCAGGTATTATGAATATTATTGCAGCGAGTTTATTTTTACTTAACTTACCCGTTGCTGCATTTATCGTAGGTGGAATGTTACTCGCACTTCAAGCTATTGTGATTTTCACACATTTTTGTACTTTGTCCTGGATGTATGAAGGTATGATGCGATTGCTGGGTAAGTGGAGCAAACCGCTGGAAGTAGAAAAAGCAAAAAAACTACTGAATAGTGGAGCAGTTATCATTGATGTTCGCGGTCCTGATGAATTTTCAAGTAAACATTTAATTGATGCGATTAATATGCCGCTAGAAGAATTGGAAAATTTAGCTCATAAATTACAAAATATGACTGCGTTACTTTACTGTAACAGTGGAACACGAAGTCATATAGGTACTCAGAAATTACTAAAAGCCGGGTTAACCCAGGTTTATGATATTGGTGATTTTGGTCGTGCTGAAATGATTTCACAATCGGCTTAATTGATTAATACATGAAACTAATCTAAAACCGGGATCATACCCGGTTTTTTTATGCTGCAATCTTAATCCATTTAAATATTATTCGATTTTAACTGTTGCTACTACATGGTTACCACATCCAACGAATTCTAATTTTGAGAAGCTCAGCATTCTTGCCATGGCTATTCCTCGACCATGAGGATGCGTGGCGCGATTAGGATCAAGCTCTAAATATTTTTCTGGAGAAAATCCAAGACCCTCATCTTTAATAATAAACCTAATTTCGTTATTATCTTTTTCCCAAAACACATTGATATTTTTATCTGAATACTCAGGTAATTTTAATCTGGATTTAATTTCATCAATTAAATTATTATCCATAATAAATTTTTGCTTTTCGTCATAACTGATTCCGAGGTTACCGTGTTCTACCGCATTCATTAATAATTCAGATAAACCACTGACTATTTTCTCAGGTTCAGGACATAAATTTGCTAATGTGCAAGCTATATTAGTAATTTCATCAAGAGTCTTAAAAACAACATG
>JBGMRJ010000014.1:0-15086 GCA_048061315.1 Gammaproteobacteria bacterium | reverse complement strand
TTGCTAATGTGCAAGCTATATTAGTAATTTCATCAAGAGTCTTAAAAACAACATGACCATTAAAGGAGGAAATGTCTAAATTATTGGATACCGTATTTTTTATTTCATGAATGAGTCGTTGCTTTCTAAATAACTCCGATATAGCCGCTTCAACAGTTGAGATAAGAGATCGTCGAACATAGGGTTTTGTGAGATAGTAATAGGCTCCTTCTCGCATACCATCACGAATATCATTGAGATTAATTAAGCCACTTTGAAAAATAACAGGAATGTCTTTCAATCGATCACTCATTTTCATTTTATGCAATATTTCGATGCCAGTCAGACCGGGCATTTGACGATCTAAAATAGCGACATCAAAACAATATTTTTCTGATTCCAGATACTTCCAGGCTTCGATACCGTCGTTAGCTAATACGGTATCACATCCCTCATTTTCCAAAAAACGGTCTATTAGATTTAAACAACCAGAATCATCATCAGCCACCAGGATATGAACTTTTTTTGAGGTATCAGTTTCTGCAATTTTTTTCTGGATTTTCTTTTTCGCCCTGGCTGTTGGAGCATTATTAATTGTAATATTCTTACCTATTATTTTCATCAATCGGTCCAAATCTACCGGCTTAGTATCATAATCACAACAGCCGGCATCGATCGCTTTTTTACGATCGCCTGACATCGCATGTGCAGATAAGCCAATGATGGGTATCGCACAGGTATCGTTGTCAGATTTAATTTGTCGTGTTGCCTCCCATCCATCCAAAACAGGTAATCCCATATCCATTAAGATCAAATCGGGTTTAGCGCTTTTTGCTTTTTCAACGCCTTGTTGTCCATCAATCGCTGTTAGAATATCAAAACCTTTCTTTTGTAACCGACGCATAAGCATATCGCGATTATTTTCATTATCTTCAACTAATAATATTGATGTCATATTTTTTACTATTTAATCTAAATAATATTTTATCATGCTGAAACTGCAGAATCATTACCGCCAACGAGATTGCACATTGTTTCTTCAACGAGTTCTTTATTAAATGGTTTTGTTAAATAAGCATCGGCGCCAACGGACTTGGTTATTTCATGCTCGTTAACCATTGAACTTAGTACAACTTTTATGTTTTTCGTCGTAGCATCATTTTTAAGTGTTCTGAACAATGTCCAACCATCTAATCCTGATAGCAACACATCGAGTATAATAATATCAATATTATCATTTTGTGCAACACGTAATCCATCCAGGCCACTTGAAGCGGTAATAACATAAAAATTTAGATCGGTAAGAATGGCTGTTACTATTTTTCTAGCGTCAGGATTATCATCAACAACAAGAACTTTTGCACAATATTCTTTTTGTTGAGTTCTACTATCACTTATTTCCGTATTGCTTGTTTTACCGATTACCTCTACCGGTATTATCACTGAAAATGTTGAACCTTGTCCAAGTTTACTGGTTACGGATATATTTCCATTCAATAATTCACAAAATAATTTACTGATAGTTAAACCGAGACCTGTACCTTCATATTTCTTAGCACTGCTTAAATCGGCTTGATCAAATGGCCTAAAAATTTTATTGATGTATATTTCATCTAATCCAATACCGGTGTCTTTAACAATAAACTCAACAGCCTTTTCACCATTGAGAATTGTATCATTAACGGTTATCGAGACTATTCCATCCTTGGTAAATTTAATAGCATTACTTATTAAATTTAATAAAATCTGTCTTGTTCTGGTTAAATCAGAATTGATTTTTCGTGTGAGGTTATTCGAGGTTAATTGAAGTTTATTATTATTTTTATCAGCGAGCGGTTTACTGGTTGCAACTAATTCAGAAATCATATCATTGACGTTAAATGTCTCGATAGATAATTCCATTTTACCGGCTTCAATTTTTGAAATATCGAGAATATCATTAATAATTATTAACAAGTGTTTACCTGCACTGTTTATTCTGCAACTATCCTCTTTTACTCGATCTATTACGCCATCATCCATGTCATCAGAGATCATCTCACTATAGCCAATAATAGCATTCAAGGGAGTTCGTAATTCATGGCTGACATTGGCAAGAAATTGACTTTTAGCTTCATTTTCTTTAACCGCTCGATCGCGTTTAGTGGCTACTTTTGCGAAATTCTTGCCTAAAACCAGGTTAGTTTTTTCTGCTTTACGTAACTCATTATCGAGGTTAATTTGTTTTTCTTCAGTGATTTGATTAATTCTTCGAATTTCAAAAAATACAACACTGTATAAGATAATAAAAACTATTGATATAACGCCAACAAATTTCCACTGACTTCGAATTATTGAATGATATTGTTCAGTGACATCAACATAAATTCCAAAAAGACCGTATTCATCTATTTGTAACGATGTCATTTCGTGTGGAATTTTCATCGGTATATACGTGGTTAACAAGGTTTTATTTTTTAGTATCTGGCCCCCGGTATTAAATTCATCATAATAATTTATTTCTGTATAATTTTTTCCTGTTTTAATTACCTCTCGAATATTTTTTTCATCCATAGTTTTCCCGATATTTTCTTTCACGGTAGAGTAAATAACTTTTAATTTTGGATTAAACATTTTCACTTTAACAATAGGTGTTTCCTCAATACTGTCGTGAATAATGGTCGTTAAAAAAGGATGATTTTTTTGATCAGTAATAAATTTTAATGAATCATTACTAAATAAATTACTAACGCCTAATTTAGTTTCAATTCCGATATGGAGGCTATTATGAATAGTCTTACTTAACACCACATTAGTATCGGTGCTTTGTTCTTCTAATAGATTTACTGCGAAATTTTTGTAAAACCAACTAATTACTATTGCAGCAATAATAAACGTACAAATACTAGTAATAAAAAATAATTTAAGTAAATTGGATTTACCAGTGTTCATCAATAATAAGGCCTATTTTAAATACACCTTATATATCGGTAACTAGTGTTTAAATCTTAACTTCGTAAATTGATAAATATCAATAAATTGCGATAAGTTGTTATTAATCTCTGGAAAAAGTATAAAATGCTATTTTTTGTATTGAATTAGAATTGAAGTGCAAAGAAAAAGTCGAAGTTATAACCAGACAATCAAGTCTGCCCATATTATATACAAACACACTTTAAAAACTTAGACTAATTATAAATGTTTAGCACGCAACACAATTGCCATAAATGCAGGTATTGTAATTAATGTTACCAGCGTTGCAAATATTAAACCCCATGACAATGCCAATGCCATCGGTGATACAAATGGATCCAGACCTCCCCAACCGTAAGCAGTTGGTAATAAGCCAACAACCGTAGTTGTAGCTGTTAAAAAAACGGCACGTAACCGACGTCGGCCAGCTTGCATGATGGCATCGTAAGCTGAAACACCATTTTTTAATGCGCGTTGAATAAATACGATTAGAATCATTGAACTATTTACGACAACACCAGTAAGCGCAACCATACCCATTGTTGAAAAAAATGATAATGGCATTGGTTTCCATAATAAATCATGAACATAAAAACTAATAATTACACCAACAGCTCCAAATGGTATTGCCAGCATAACAGCAATAGGGTAACCAATATGATTAAACTGGATTGCCAAAATAAAATATATGCCGATTAAAGCAAATAAAAATGCAATGCCCAAACTTTGGAAAGACTCCTGATTTTTTTCCTGTTCACCACCAAAGTTGACATCAACACGATCACTGTATTCAGCCAACCAGATTTTTTTATTGGCATTCACAATTCGATTCAATGCAAGACTGGTAATAATTTTTGGATTGACATTCGCCATCACTCTTAGTACTTGCCTGCCTTCTCGATGCCGAATTGTAGAAACAGCAGAAACTTGTTCTATTCTTGATATTTTGCCCAATGGAATTAAGCCATTTTTATTATTCGGAATTTCAATTGTTTTCAAATAATCAACATTATTCAAACCATCGTCAGGGAATCGAATTGTCACATCAATTTCCTCCTTTCCACGTCGAATTGTCGACACTCTCAGACCACTTGCGATCGCTCTAATATGTGTAGACACGGTAGCAAGATCAACTCCAGCATAGATTGCTTTTTTTCGATCCAAAATAATTCGTAGCTCATCGTCACCGCGCGTTAAACCGGTTTCAATTGCAACTACACCATCAATGGCTTCTAGATATTTCTTGAGATTATCAGCTACATTTTTATTCGCTATTAAATCATCACTTATAATTTCAACTTGTAAAGCTCGCCCTGTTGGTGGGCCTGGATTTTTTGCATGTAAACTAATATCCAATCCCTTAAAATTGGTTTTTAAATTTTCCATTATAGTATTCATATTTTCCTGAGCATTATGTGTAGGACGCAACAATGATGCTGTAAAAATAATATGCAATTGCCCATAACGACTACCACGTTGTGTTAACGGATCATTAACACTATCTAAAGCTTTCTTACCCGCCGTAATGACAATAGTTTCCAGGTTTTCATTTTCTATTTTACTTTGAACTTCATTGTTAATTTCATGAAGAATTGACTGCATCTTTTTCAACGAGGTCCCTCGATCAGCTGTTACTTGAATGTAGAATTCTTCAACACCTTCAGAAGGAAATAACTCGAATTTTAATAAACTCGATGACATCACAAAAGACCCAATTAGAACAGCAAAAGAAACAATAACTGTAATAACGCGATGTTTAAGTGACTTTTCTAAAACATAGGCATAAATACTTTCGAATTTGATTAACCATGCTCGCTCTTTAACATTTTTATGTGCATGTGTGAATTCAGCTACATGACTGGGTAATATTAAAAATGATTCTAGCCAGGACAAAATTAAAAGTAAAATGACAACAACTGGAATTGAAACAACAAATTTACCAATAATACCGGACATAAATAACATAGGTAAAAAAGCAGCTATTGTCGTTAATACTGTTGTGGTAACCGGTCCCATTAACTCATAGGCCCCAACTGTCGCTGCTTTTAGTGGCGGCATTCCTTTTTCCATGTGGAAAGTTATATTCTCACCAATAATAATTGCATCATCAACAATCATACCCAACACCATTATAAAACCCAGCATTGAAACCAGATTAAGTGTGATCCCAAGAATATATAAAAAAAACAAGCCACACAGAAATACAATGGGTAAACCCCAGGTGGTTGTTAGTGCAACAGAGGGTCGTAAGAATAAGATTAAACAAATAAATACCAAAAATAGTCCAACAATTCCGTTCGTCGTTAAGACATCTAACCGTAATTTTGCTTTTTCAGAAAAATCCTGAAATGTACTTACTTTAACTTCAGCTCCATATTTTCCTGGAATAGTGGCTAGATACTCTCGAATCAATTTCACAGACTCAATAATATCACCTTTTGCTTTTTTCATAACCAGCATTATTAATGCCGGTTTTCCTTCAACATCATAATATTCCGTCGGTTTTTCCAAAGCTTCACTGATAGTTGCTAAGTCACCTAATCGAATTCCTTCGCCACGTTCATTTGATCGAATAATCAGGTTTGCTGCATCTTCCGTATTTCTGAACTGTCCTACAATTCGTAATGATTTTTGTCCTTCAGCCGTATTAATATCACCTCCAGGCGCATTTATATTCCAGTTCCTCAAACTCTTCTCTAAGTCCCCAACTGAGATTCTATTGGACCGTAATTTTTCAGGATCAACTAATACTCTCATTTCCGCTTTACGTGAGTTAAGTGTCTGGATTTTAGAAACACCCGAGATATTTAGCAAATCATCTTCAATTCGATCGCCTAACCTTTTTAATTCAAGATCGGTCACGGGAGCTGAAATAGCAAGTTGTATTATAGGAAATACCCGTCCATCTATTTCCAGTACATACGGATCGTATGGTAAATCCTTTGGTAGTTTAGCCTTGTCTATCGCTAACTGAACGTCACTAATCATTCTGTCTCGATTACTAGAATTAGAATCCAGCTCTAAAACTATAAATCCCATTGATGGAAACGAAACTGAAATCATTTTATCAATACCATCAACTGATTTTAGTTCTTGTTCAATCGGGGTTATTACAAGTTGATCAACTTCATCAGGTGAAGTGCCTGGATAATTAACTGTGATACTAATCTGATCCAGGTTAACATTCGGAAATGCTTCGCGGTTAATAACAAGAATCGCGTAGATTCCAAGTGCTATAACAAATATTGATATTAAATTAACAACCAGACTTCGGCTTACAAAAAAGGCTATAATATTTTTCATCTTTAAACCGTTACCATTCCTTAGTTATTTTTAGTATCAAGTAAAATTCCCTGTTTTAATTTCAATAGGGCTATTATTTTTTCTCGTAATATTTTTTGTGTTTTAAATACAAGCTCTGCCTGAGTTAATTCGTTTTCAAATTGAATAACCAGATTTGTATCTGCTCGCCCTGCTCGATAACGATTAACAATATCTTTATATTTTTCAATTTCAGATTTATGGCGTTTTCGATAACTGTTATTTATTTTGGATAATTGATTTATATTAGAAATTAAAGTGTTTGTGTCATACTTTAAATCTTGTTCTAATTTTTTGATTTGAACTTCTATAGTGTTTTTATCAACTTGTGATTGATAAAGCTTACTATCCAGGCCTCGGTTATCAAGTGCCTTCTGATATTCCACCCTTATTCCACCTATCACATCAGACTCATCAATAGCGCCACTTAAGCTAGGTCCTTGAGTATTTAATCCGCCAACTGAAAAGACCAGATCCAATCTGGATTTTGTATTATCCTGGTGGAATGCAATAATCGAATCAGCAACTTTCAAATCCAGATTTAAAGTTTTTAATTCAGGGTTATAGAATATAACCTTTTCATTTACATCAACTAGATTATAATTAACCACTGGTGTATTGCTAATGACTGTATTAAATGAGTTATTCCACGCAACCCCAATTAATCGATTAATAGCAATTTTACTTTTATCCCAGACCAGCACCAGTTCCTCATATTGCCCCTGTAAATTATATATCTGTGCTTCAGCCTGAGAAATTTCACCTTTTTCAAGAATACCCAACTTAATATTTTTCTGTATATGATCTCTTAATTTTTTTGATCGTTGAATGGATTTTTTAGCGGTATCCAATCTAGCCACCAGGATAGCGGCTCCGTAATATAACTCAATTGCCTGGGACGTTATTTCATCTCTAATTATCGATTGGGTATTAATCGAGCCTGTATAGTTTGAATTTACACTATTAATATCTAATTGATATTGGGTGAAATTTTTGTTCTGCATCAACGGCATTCGATAATCAACAGCAACACTTGATGTTGTAAGAGGATTAGCCTGTAAAGGACTCAATGCAAACTCACTGTCATCACGTAGATAATCACCTTTTAACTCTATACTATTACCAGATTGGAAAATTTTATTAACACCAAGAGTGGCAAGAGATTGATTCACTTCAGCGCCTACAAACGATCGGTTTCGATTGACACCGGCATTTGCAAATAAATTCCAGCCCAGAGAACTTTCTATTACTTGTATTTCACTTTTTGTTCGAATGATATTAAGTTTTGCTAATTCTAAAGATTCATGGCTCTTTAAGACTCTTTGAATAAACGATTCAAAAGTTTCCACACGGTTAATTGTATCCTGAGCTGCCATAATAGTAGCCGTATGCAATACCAAAATTGCAAACACTTGAAAACCCATGAAAATTTTTTTATTCGGTTTTAACACAACCCACTCTCCTGAAGTAACTGATAGTTTATACATTTACAGTTAAATAACTTTGCACATCTTGCTAGAAACCAATGGTATTTGCAATTACATATAGTACTCTGAAATAATTTGTTACAAATTAATATATTGATTCACAACTGTTCCATTAATTTTCTAGCGAGCACAGAAGATAGGATATGGAACCAGTACAGCCTGCTAAAGACCGTCTGCTTCAGGGACAGCCCAGGCTGCCATCTCTTGCTTCGCAATTCACCTTGTGAAACAGTCGAGCGGCCAGGGATGGCGAATAGCGAGTCTTTAGTAGGCTGTATTGGTTTCATGTCCGGTGATGTTGTAATCAATTTAGACGTAATCATAGCTTGGATTCTATCGATATCTTGTTATGTTAACGGGACAGCAGTGATATTAATTAAAAGAAATAAATGACAGGAATTTGATTATTACAGGGAATTTTGATTAAGTAGTTTTATGGCTTTTTGAATATCCTTTATAGGACGAATCCAGGGTTTAGTTGTTTCTTGCGGTAAGTTTTGAATTGCTAATTTCGCAGCATCTCTATCTTTGTAAGTACCTAAAATTAAATGATACCACTCTACACCATTACGCTTTGTTTCAAATACGGCAAGCTGTCCACTCAAATTTTCAAATTGAGCGTAATCAATGATCTCTTCTTTGTGTTTTGAGCCAAGAACATGCAGAATAAATAAATCACTATTTTGAGCTAATATCCATTGTTTATCTTCCATTAATTTAATACCGGTATAGTTATCCGCTTTAACCTGGAGTAATTTACTATTCGATTTTCCGTTTTTAGGATCAGTAACAACTATCCAGTTGTTGCCAATATAATTACCTGGTATAAATTTAACGTTTATTTGATTATCAGACACATAAAAAATTTTATTTTTTTCTATTTTAGTCGATCCATTTTTTCCATGAATCGAAATTTCACTGCTCGAACTTAATCTTACACCATAAATTTTTATCCTTGTTTCTACAGTATCAGGAAATAATGTCGTTGGGATTACTGATTTTATTTCTGGGAAGTTTTTACTGGTGATTGTCGTTAACGTGTTAATATTGTATTTAGATTTATCACTATGTTTCTCTGTGACTCTAGAACTCTCTAATTTTTTAAGTTGTAACTTTGTAATCCTGTATATAGCGATAGAATTTGAACGAACAATACTCCTGGTAAATTTATTTTTTAATCTCGAAAAATTATAAAGTCGAATGGATTTTATTTTCTTCTTTTTTGATCTAATATTTGATTTTACTTTAATTATTTTTTCTGGTTTAATTTTATTTCCTTTTAAATGTGCAAATACTGAAGATGAAGTAATTGCAGTATTCAAATCCATAGAAGCACTGGCATAGATTTTATTTTTAGGTGTTGCGTAGACCTGATGCCCATCACGGTTACCCGGCTCAATAAAACTAAAGACAGCCCCGATAAATATAGCCATTATCGATGCTGTAATTAAATATTTCCGAATTGGAAAATTAAAATTATGTTCATCAAAAAACTCCTTCATGGTCATTTCATCCATGCCATCTCGTAATGCAACATGACAAAGATTGTTAATTTTCTCAGGGATACCTCGGGATTTATCCATAATAACTGTGCAAGCTTCAGGTGTAATAGGATTACCACCATCAAGACCTGCAACGGATAAACGAAAATATATATAGCGTTCAATTTGTTCTTCTGCTAATGCTTCAACTTCTAATTCATGAGATATTATATTTCGTAATGGTTTTATTTCATCAGATTCCAGAGTTTGATCAAATTGTTGATTACTAATTAAGATAATTCGCAATTTAGGATGATTTTTATCCCATCGATTCACTAACTCAAAAATTGATTTTAATGTCTCAATAGGAAGCTCATGAGCATCATCGATTATTAAAATTGGAACAACACCACTCGCCTCAAGTGATGATACATTTTTAAGGCAAATTGCTTTAAGATCACTATTATCATCCAAGCCACTTAAACCAAAACCAGCTGAAATATTAAAAAATAGTTGTTCGCTATTCATCATGGCATTTGCTGAAAAAAAGCTAAACCGCCAATCTTCTTCATTGATGTTAACAAAACGATTAATTAAACTTGTCTTTCCAACACCTGAAATACCCTTGATATGTAAAAATAAATTTGGATCCTGGATTAAATTATGAAGTAAGCTTAAACGCCTGGCTTGTTCCGTATCTAAAAAGAAAAATCGATCATCGTGTTCCTGAGAAAATGCCGCTTCTCGTAAACCATACAAGGCTAGATAATTTGGTGAAATTTGATCCGTTGTTTTCATTTATTTACGTTATTACGCAGAGCCAACTCAAGCATACCAGGGTATGTGATAAGAGAGAGTTGAATTTTATTCGAATAACGGTGGATTACAGAGGAAATGTATCCTCTGAAAATATTATGAGAGGTACGCATAAAATGTTTATTTAAAACTGTATTCATTGCCGCTTCCTGTGCGTCATTTATATGAATTACGTTAATAATTTCCATTTCATATTTAACGATATATAAAGTGTATAGCGGAAGTATACGATAAAAATAAATGAACGGGGTACTAATTTTTTCTATAAACTTAATCTAGATCAATTATTTAAAAATAATGATCAAGTTTTGATCAATTTTTAAAAAAGATGATCAAAAAAAGATCGATTCTATTTATTCCGGGTTTCAATCCACAATCGTGTAGAAAATTATGATGACTACATTCAAGCGAAAGCCAAACTTCATCACAACAATATTAAGAATAGTAATAATTTAAAGACCAATTTGACTATTATATGATTAAAATATAATCAATATTTTAACTCTTTGTGGATATATCGTGATTATTGTTATCTTGAGAGGCGTCAAATACTTTATTACAGATACAATTTCGTAGCATAATGTTTAGACAGTCTTAATTAGTACGGTTAATTTTGTAAAAGGATTTAATTATGAAAACTATTATTATGTGTTTACTGTTGTTGTCTTTTAATTCTGCCTACGCTCAACCAACAACTCAAGAAGCCGAACAATTGCTTAAACAGGGTCAGTGGCAAAAAGCACGAACCATGCTCTTACCCGATGCAAAGAACGGTTATCATAAAGCGCAATACTTATTAGCAACTACCTATTCGGGGCGCGATGAACTTCAAGCATTCAAATGGTATATGAAATCAGCAAAGCTTGGTAATCCAGAGGCACAATTACGAGTTGGTAAAATGTATTCTTTTGGATTGGGCATCAAAAAAAATACTCAAAAAGCAATCTTCTGGTATAAACAATCAGCGAAACGCGGTAACAAAGCAGCTAAACAAAGTCTCGATTATTTGTTACAAATCACTCAAAATAGTAACGCCTGGTAAGTCGATATTCAGTGACTGTATTTTAATAATAAAGGTCTGAATTTTTGAGCCAGATTGTTATCATCACCTATAATGTTAAAAATCTTCAACATTGCTTTGCGTGCATAGGATTCATCAAATTTATGATTTAAATTAATGATTTTTTCCAGCTGTAGTAATGCAGATTCATAATTCTGCTCAATCACATAGTACGCAGATAGTATTTGGATTTGCGTCAAATCCGGTAAATTCTTATTTTCATTTTTAATAATTTCATCTAAATCATCAACAGATTCAATTTTCATATCAAAAAATAATTGGTTTGATAATTTTAAAATTTCCAGTTCATTTTGTAGTTTCTCAGGTATTACATCTAATAAATTATACGCTTCAGTAAATCTTTTCTCGTGTTTCAATAATTTGCAAATCATCAATGGTAATCGAGGATTTATTTGGTCATCAACAATGGCATCTGATAATAATTGATACGATTTTTCGTGATTTCCCTGGGAATATTCTTGCACTGCTTGTTCAATAATTTTATCGGATTCACGTGTAACATACATCTCAAGCATTTCGTGTAAATCTGATTCGTTCTGATAACCATGTAAGGTAACCACAACGTCACCAAAGCGTATTAATTTTAATGTTGGCACACTTGCAATGCCGTAATTTTTTGATATTTGAATCTCTTTTTCAATATCAATATTTATTAATAATAATCGACCATCATACGTGTGTATCAGTTTATCTAAAATCGGATATTGTCTTAAACAAGGTCCCGCAGTTCGTGACCAAAAATTTAACAAAACTGGCCCGAGTTTGGAATTTTCTATAACTAGCTGAGGAAAGTTTTCAGCATTTCCATCATGAATGTATTCAGATTCAATTGTCTCAATCATTATCGTAACTTTTAAAACTAATGTCTAAAAAACTATATTACCAAAAAATAGACGTTTTAGAAACCAGGAGAACGACAATTAAAATGAACAACGTTACAAAAAATCGTCATTTAAAATAAAAATTTTCACATGAAATCTAACTAACCAAATTAAACTGATTAAGTGTTACAGGATTATTTCAGAACAATAATCCATAAAAAATAAAAACCATTATATTAGTGTTGTTTTGACGTATACTTTATACTTATTATCAAGAGGTTAAAGTTGTAACCGATCAGTTGGAATCGCTGTAATAAAATTCAAGAGATTAAAAGTGTTAAATAGTATGTTATTATAAGGTACTTAGTTAAATCATTAAAATTATGCCTATTATAAACACCAACACTGATAATGGATTCGGCGTTATTACAACGCTTACTGGGAATGTCTCAGGAGATGAATTAATAACGGCTCAAAAAGATCGGTATTCTTCTACAAAAAAAATTTTACTCTTGAAATACATTCTTGCTGATTTTTCTGATACAGAAAAATTGGATTTATGCTCAAACCATGTTTTACTTTGCAGTAATCTAAGTAAATCAGCATCACAGAACAATCCAAATATCTGTATTGCTGCGGTAATGAATACTGACCTGGGTTATGGCCTAAGCCGAATGTGGCAAGCATACACTGACGATATTCCCTGGAATGCCAAAGTATTTCGAACACGAGCTGAAGCTGAAGACTGGTTACGAGAAGAAATTGATGTCGATCTTTGCTTTTCATAAATATAAGGAAAATTATGAAACACTCCAGATTTAATATTCGATTAATTGCTGTATTCACCTGCTTTGTTCTAATACAAACTCAAAATGCTTTCAGTCTCGAAATTGAAGGTGTTACTATCTCTACTGCTATAAAAACTGATGCGGGTTCACTGATATTAAATGGTAGCGGAATTCGTACCAAATTCTTTTTTGATATTTATATCGGTTCACTTTATCTTAAAAACAAAGAATCCGACATTGAGAAAATACTAAACAGTCCCGATGAAAAACAAATCACACTGCACTTCTTGTATAAAGAAGTCAGTAAAGAAAAGCTAACCACGGGTTGGACTGCTGGCTTTAAAAACAATAACAGTAACGCTACATTTGAATCATTAAAAGAGCGTCTTGATAAATTTAATAGTTATTTTGATGTTACCAAAAAAGGTGATGTTATCACGTTGGATTTTCTGGCATCGGAAAACACCCGAATCACAATCAATGGCAAAAATAAAGGCCAAATTTCAGGCGCTGATTTTCAGCTAGCATTACTTAAAGTTTGGCTTGGCGATGATCCAGCTGATTATAATCTTAAAGAGGCGATGTTAGGACTGTCAGATAATTGATTCTTTCCGGATTTGACGCCATTGTATCAAAAAATGTAAAAATAGTGATTCTGGGCTCAATGCCAAGCACTACGTCATTATCCAAAACACAGTATTATGCCCACCCACAAAATAGTTTCTGGTACATAATGGAATCGTTATTTTCAAATGAAACTAATTTAAATTATCCAAATAGATTAAAATTACTCGAAAATCATAATATTGCAGTTTGGGATGTATTAAAGAATTGCGTAAGATCGGGTAGCATGGACTCCTCTATAGAAAAACACTCTATGATTGCTAATGACTTCAACGCTTTTTACACAACTTACCCTACTATTAAATCAGTATTTTTTAACGGTACCAAGTCTGAAACAGAATACAAGAAACAAGTTATACCTGATCTTCCCCCGAAGTTTGCTCAACTAAAATCAATTCGATTGCCGTCAACAAGCCCTGCTATGGCCACATTAAAGCCACTTGAAAAGCTTAAACACTGGGCAATTATTAAAACCTGCTTGAACGACATGATTTGAGATTTGATACAGAATTAATCACCGGCATCCCCAAATTGACCTTAAATAAATAAGCTCATTTTAATGAAATCCCATAGAATTAATGCAAAAATATTACTTTAGTCGTAAAATACACCGTATTTATAGATAATCTTGGAGATTGAAATTATGGCGAAAGCTAGCGCAAGACACATATTGGTGGACACTGCTGAAGAATGTGAAAAATTGAAAGAACAAATAAATGCGGGAGCAGATTTTGCTGATATTGCAAAAGCGCATTCGAAATGCCCTTCAGGCTCTTCTGCTGGTGGCGATCTGGGTGAATTTAGCCCTGGGCAAATGGTTAAAGAGTTTGATGACGTTGTTTTCAGTGCTGACACCAACATGGTACACGGACCAGTACAAACACAATTTGGATATCATTTAATTGAAATTACAAATAGAACTGACTAATTAATCGTTAGTCGTGGAATTATTACTTTATAATTCTGCGACTAATAAGAATTATATGGCTTCTAATGCTCATAAAAATATTGCCTCTCGTTACCCACGTAATGCTCTGTTACTTCGAATCCTGATTTCACTCTCGATTATATTTCTGATTATTGGCTTACTTGCTCCAATATTTACCATTTCAAAATTAATTGTTATTCAAAATACTTTTTCGATAATCGATGGAATTGGCAAACTCATTGAGGAACAGCAATGGTTTTTGTTTGTTATAATTACTACCTTTAGTATCGTATTACCAATAATTAAAATCATTATTTTAAGTCTACTCGTAAGCCATAAGGTTGAGTCAAGCTTAAAAAATAAAAAATATCTTGCATGGATACACCAAATCGGAAAATGGTCGATGCTGGATGTTTTTGTAATCGCAATTCTGATTGTTAGTGTTAAACTGGGGCCATTGGTTGATATTGAAATGGAATTCGGATTATATGCCTTTGCGATTTCTGTCATCCTGGTTATGATTATAACATCACAAATCGTCCGGCTGACTGATGTTTGAATGTAGCAAATCACCGCTATCCCGTTAACATGGCGAAGGTATCGATAGAATCTATACTATGGTTACGTTTAAGTTTATTGCGACATCACCGGACATGAAACCGGTACAGCCTACTAAAGACTCGCTATTCGCCATCCCTGGCCGCTCGACTGCTTCAAGGTGAATTGCGAAGCAAGAGAGAGTGCCCTGGGGTGCATCCATGAAGCAGACGGTCTTTAGTAGGCTGTACCAGTTCCATATCCTATTTTT
>JBGMRJ010000013.1:36175-44139 GCA_048061315.1 Gammaproteobacteria bacterium | reverse complement strand
GGATTGTCATCGAGTACGTATTTGTTAAGATCTTCAACTTTTGGTTCAGGACCTTCTTCTGCGAATTTGATGCAATCGTTTTCAATTTCATCATCAATGTCTTTTTCCATTGTTTTAATATCCGCTTCTTTGATAATGCCATCAGCAATTAATCGTTTTGAATAGATATTAATGGGATCCCGTTGTTCCCATTCAGCTTCTTCGTCTTTGGTACGATAACCTTTGGCATCCGACATGGAATGGCCACGGAAACGGTATGTCATAAATTCAATAAAGTAAGGGCCTTTGCCACTGCGAACATGATCGATAGCCGGTTTAGCGGCTTCCATCACGATATCGACATCCATACCATCATGCTGGCTGGAAGGTATATTATAAGCTTCAACCCGTTTATATTGATCACGCACTGCGGTTGAACGGTCAATCGATGTGCCGATGGCATAAAGATTATTTTCACAAACAAATAATACCGGTAAATTCCATACTTTAGCCATGTTCATGGTTTCATGAAAAGTACCCTGATTATTCGCGCCATCACCCAGGAAGCAAATGGCGATTTGATCAGTGCCTTTGTGCATCGCACCCATTGCCAAGCCAGCCGCTAATGGAAAAGGCTGGCCTACTAGTGCATAGCCACCCATGAAATTTTGAGATGGATCAAAAATGTGCATTGAACCGCCACGACCTTTGGATGAGCCATTTTCTTTACCATAAAGCTCGGCCATCACTTCTCGTGCTGGCGCACCGGTTTTAATGGCATGAATGTGGTCTCGATAACCAGTAATAACATAATCATTACTTTTACCATTACCAACATTTGCGTTTTCTAAAACACCAAAAGCAACAGCTTCCTGACCGGAATAAAGGTGAAGAAACCCGCCTACTTTGCGTTCCATGTAGGCCTCGAATGTTCGATCCTCGAAGCGGCGTGCAAATATCATCTCACGCAACAGACGTTTTTTATCTGCAGAATTCATGGGACTCCTTAATATATGGTTATTTTTTGTACGCTATTACGTACTATTTAACTGTTAATCACTATCATACATCGTGATTCTACGAAGGCGCGTATCATCGGCTTTTTACCGACACAGGTCAAGCAGAGGATAGCACTTTTTGTACATTACATTTCAAAATCTGCAGCTAAAACAATAACTTAATTATATAGAAGCTGACTATTTGTTTTTACTAATCATACCTTATAATATGATGTATCGCACGATTCTACTGCTAATCATAATTTTTTCAGAATACCGGCTTATGCTAAAGTGATTCATGACGATAACACTACTATTCCTATTTAAATACTCAGAATCTATAAATGGTAACAACGACTGAACAAATTACAGCCGAAGATTGGCTCACGGCAATTTCGAAGACGGTTGAGCTTCGAAACATTCACGCACACATGGGGTTGGTCTCTAAAACGGTGCGAGTTTATGGTGTTCCTGGAGCTGATACCATTGCCTATATCGACTGGCGCAAACGCCGTCAGACTGAATTTGAAAAGAATCTGTTAAAAAAGCTTTCCTATGATTTTATTCGCATGAAAAAAATCACCAGCAAAAGACTGCATTTTATCGCCATCGAAACCATGTCCGGAATGTCGGGCGAGTCGTTTGAAATTAATAAGGAAATTATTATCGAAAAAGAATATGATGGTATTTGGCGCGTTGTTGAAGAAAAAATAACATCGGTCGCTAAAAAATAATTTAAATATTACTATTCAAGTAACTGCAATATAGTGAAATAAACAGTGCAGTATTTTTTGAGTGGATCTCATGACCAAAAATAAAAATCAAACTCGTATTGAAAAAGATAGCATGGGTGATGTTCAAGTGCCTGTTGATGCACTCTATGGTGCACAAACACAACGCGCCATTAATAATTTTCCCATTAGTGGCCTGCCAATCCCTACTGCATTAATTCGCGCACTTGGCTTAGTGAAACATGCTGCAGCCGTTGCCAATGAATCACTTGGTTTACTGGACTCAAACAAAAGTAAGGCTATTCAAAGTGCTGCCCAGCAAGTGATCGATGGCACTCATAATAAACAATTTCCAATCGATATTTTTCAAACGGGTTCCGGCACCAGCAGTAATATGAATGCCAATGAAGTGATTGCTGCGATTGCCAATAAAAAAATTGATAATGACACTGATAAAATCCATCCCAATGATCACGTTAATATGGGACAAAGTTCGAACGATGTATTCCCCACAGCCATCCACATCAGTGCCTGTTTACAAGTTGAATCGCACTTATTACCAGCATTGCGTCATTTATCTCAAACGTTAACCAATAAAGCCGAACAAACTGCCAATGTTGTTAAAACCGGTCGCACTCATTTAATGGATGCCATGCCGATTACATTAGGACAAGAAGTGGCCGCATGGGCAACGCAGATTCAACACAACCAATACCGCATTCAGGCGACACTGACACGCATTCGTGCATTAGTTCAAGGTGGCACAGCAGTCGGCACCGGTATTAACGCGCATCCGGAATTTGCAGAAAAATTTGTTGTCGCTCTTAACCAGCATACCGATTTTAAATTTACCAACATGGAAAATTTGTTCATTGGTTTATCATCACAAGATACCGCTGTTGAATTAAGCGGCCAACTCAAAACGCTAGCCGTTAGCATGATGAAAATATCAAATGATTTACGCTGGATGAATAGCGGCCCACTAGCAGGATTAGGTGAAATCGCCCTCCCTGCCCTGCAACCCGGTAGCTCCATCATGCCCGGCAAAGTCAACCCGGTTATCCCCGAAGCCGTTGCAATGGTGTGCGCACAAGTGATTGGTAACGATGCCGCTATTACGGTTGGCGGCCAGTCCGGTAATTTTCAACTGAATGTCATGCTACCGATGATTGCCTACAACTTATTAAACAGCATTATTTTATTGGCCAACGCCGCACGGTTATTAGCCGATAAAGCCATAAAAAACTTTACTGTTAATGATGACAATTTAACAAAAGCCCTGGATCGAAATCCTATTTTGGTAACGGCATTAAATTCGGTTATTGGTTATGAGAAAGGTGCTGCAATAGCCAAGAAAGCTTATGCTGAGAAACGGACGGTTATTGATGTTGCGTTGGAAATGACGGATTTGACTGAGGATGAATTGCGGAAATTACTGGATCCGGAGAAATTGACTAAGGGTGGGATTTAAAAAATCGTTTTTGCCGCAAAATATTTTCTAATTCAATTCTGATTCTAATTTTTCGTCATCCACCGTAGCGCCTAGATACTCACAGATTAACCGTAAATCTTTCTCGGCATTATCCAAACAACTAGTCGCTCCCGGTGATGGTGTAACGTTAAAAATAATACCATCATCAGTTTTAATTTTTGATTCACCCATTAATAACTTACCGGCTTTTTTATCGATTAATTGTGGCCGTACACCACCATAACCTTTGGCAAATTTTAAATCGTTTAACATTAGCGTTGGGATAATTTTTCTGGCATCTTTTAAAAATAATCGTGAACGTAATATGGGTACTTCGAATAACATATTTCGAAATATATAATTTCGAATGTCGTGATCTTTAAATAAATCCCAAAATACTTTTGCTACGCCGCTATCAAGTCGCAGTACTTTTAGAAAATCGATTATGGTTGCAGCGTTATATCGTTCTAACATAGGCAGTAACAATGCGGTTGGTCCAAAGCGGGTTTTACCATCGACCAGAACATCCGGATCACCGTGAATTGCAGCGAACGGTAGCTTGTCGTTTTGTACGGTATAAACTTTACCGTTTAATATCTTAGGCGTGAAATAAAAACTACCGGCTACTGGCAAACACGAATAATTTAATCCGTATCCCATTGCCTGAGCATAGAGCAAACTATGGCCGCAAGTTGATACCACAACCGATGTTGCTGTTAAGGTTTCTCTGTTGGTATTAATTTCAAATAAATCACCGTATTTTTTAATCCTGCGCATTTTTGTATCGAGATACACATCCACTCGATTATCTTTATGCGCTTCGGCTTGTTCAATGAATGAGTGTGACAATGCAGAAAAATCTACGGCACAATATTCATCTTCGGAGCCACAGGCAACTAATTCTTCTGGTCGATCACCATTAAACCCGGCTACTACTGAAGGCTCGATGCGCTTAATATCCTGTTTAGAATAAAGCCGCATATTGGGATAATGCGGACTAAAAATTTCAAACCGTTTTTTTAATAATTCTGCTTCGGTTTCACCAACACCAATAACCATTTTGGGAAACTTTGAAATGATATGAACATTCTTTTCGAGTAACTGGGTGTAATTAAATAACATTCGGGCGGCACGTTGAACTTCAACCGCTTTCTCAATAGTGTAATTGGTTTCAATATCACCACAGTGTAATGTTTGACTGTTATTGCTGCTTAAAGAACTGACTTGCGCCAGTTTCGAATATTTTTCAACGATTGCAATTCGTTTTATGTTGGAATAACGGGTTGCCATATAACACAGTGCAGTGCCGCTAACACCACCACCGACAATGATTAAATCATAATGATGTTCTGACATTATTCTTTTTATATTCCAGTTATATAACCCGAGTAGCCATAATTATAACATAGCATATGAGGTACTATCGGCAATCGATTATAAGTATTATGATATGATTTATCTTAACTATTTAATTGAACTTAATCCTGTTTTATTATGGCTTCTGCATTTGCTCATGCTCTGGTAGCGTATACCGGTACAAAAATAAACCCGATACAAGTTTATCCCTGGCGAACATTATCACTCGCTATCATTTGGTCGATAGTACCCGACATTGACAGTATTGGTTTCTTTTTTGGGATTCCCTATGGCGATGTTTTTGGACATCGAGGTTTCACTCATTCAATTTTTTTTGCTTTTATTTGCAGCTCAATTATTGTGACATTATTTTTTTCACAACTCGTTCCCTCAAATACACACAATAACAATAAACTTAAAATTTATTTGGTACTATTTTTCACCCTGATAATGGCATCACATGGTGTTCTCGATGCAATGACCAATGGTGGCTTAGGCATTGCCTTTTTTGCACCGTTTGATAATAGTCGCTATTTTTTTCCCTGGAGACCTATTTACGTTTCTCCGATTGGTATTAAATCCTTCTTTAGTGAATGGGGAATTCGCGTTTTAATCAGTGAAGCAATCTGGATAGGTATTGCCTGTGGCGTAATCTTAATTTCGTTACCGGTTTTTAAGTTACTGCGATCAAAATAATCGCTGAATATAATTTACTGGCAGGCAGAAAAAAGCCGAGTATCAAACACTCGGCTTATTCTGGCGTGGGGGGATATCATCGCTTTATAACACTGGAATTCGCAAAAACAACCGAGTGACACTACACGATTACGCATATTACACTACTAAAGTATTACTCATTACAAATGTCGAACGTATCTCATAGAGGTTCTTCTAGCTACAATAAAAACTATCAAGAACTCCGTACTACTTACTAGCTATTCGTATACTGAAATTAAAACCAAGTTCAAATGCTTATCGACTTCGGGTTTAATCACATCTTCTTGATGTATACTGAATTCTGTAAAATTGAATAATATTTATTCAACTCTTTTGAATATAACTCTGAGGCTACTCTTGCTATTTACACTTGAAAAGCGAATAATTCTGAGCATCTCATTCAATTATTTTGAACAACTAATAACTCAAAATTATGCATTTAACACTCGAAGCTTTAACTGTAATTGATGCAATTGACCGAAATGGCAGTTTTGCTGCAGCAGCTGTCGAAATGCATCGAGTTCCATCCGCAATAACCTATACAATTCAAAAGCTTGAGAGTGATTTTGACCTGGAATTGTTTAATCGAGAAGGTCATAGAGCCGTTTTAACCGATAGTGGCAAAAAGCTACTACAAGAGGGTCGACACATCCTTCGAGCTGCCCTCGAGCTTGAACAGAACATGAAACGGGTTGCAACCGGCTGGGAGACCGAATTACGAATTGCCGTGGTTGATCTCATTCCCTTAACACGAATTTACCCATTAATTCATCAATTTCAACAGGTTAACTCAGGCACAGTGGTCAATCTCAGCCGCGAGGTATTTGGTGGTACCTGGGATGCCCTGGCCTGGGATCGGGCAGATTTAGTCATTGGTGCTGTTGGTGATGCGCCTGCAGGTACTAACTTTACCACGCGCCTGATGGGAAACTTAAATCTCGAATTTGTGGTTGCTCCTCATCATCCGCTTGCCGCTATTGATAAACCCTTAGTCATAGAGGATATTTTGGCTCATCGTGCAATAGCAGCAGCCGATAGTTCTCGTAAAATGACTCCACGAACACTGGCGCTGTTACGAGGCCAGTCGGTTATGACGGTGCCGGATATGGATAGTAAGATCGAAGCACAACGACAAGGTCTGGGTGTTGGTTATATACCGAAAAATCTTATCGAACACGATCTCCAGGCTGGAAGGCTAATCGTGAAAGAAATTGAAAATGCACCACCCGTAATACAGCTTTATATTGCCTGGCGTACTCAGGATGCTGGAAATGCATTAAACTGGTTTAAAGAAAAATTAACGACTCGAATAATGCTAGACTATCTACTCGGAGATGCTGACATGCCGCAATCTATTGTTGAAACATCAGATGAATGAATTAATTATAACTAGCCCTGACGATTTTCACTTACACGTTCGTGATGATCAGTTATTGTCATTAGTAATACCGCATACGGCTCGACAATTTGCGCGTGCCATTATCATGCCCAATTTAAAATCTCCCATTACCAACGTTGCACAGGCACTACAATATCGTAAACGCATTATTGCTGCAGTTCCAACTGAACTTGATTTTGAACCATTAATGACGTTATATCTAACTGAGACCTTATCACTAACAGAAGTTGAAAAAGCGGCTAGCAACCCCGACATTCATGCCATTAAATATTATCCTGCCGGTGCAACTACTAATTCTGATTCCGGTGTTCGTGATTTAAAATCGGTATATCCTGTTTTAGAGGCCATGCAAAAAAATAATTTGCCATTACTGGTACATGGCGAAGTAACTGATCCGCAAGTGGATATTTTTGATCGAGAAGCAGTGTTTATTGAAACTGTTTTACACCCATTAAAAATAAATTTTCCTGAATTAAAAATAGTGATGGAACACATCACCACGCAGCAGGCAATGCAATATGTATGGGATGCAGATAATTATCTAGCAGCCACTATAACACCTCAACATTTACTCTATAATCGAAATGAAATTTTCAAAGGTGGTATTCGCCCACACTATTATTGTTTACCCATATTAAAAAGAGAATCACACCGACAATCGCTAATTGAAGCCGCCACAAGCGGCCACCCAAGATTTTTTCTCGGCACAGATTCAGCGCCCCACTCTAAAGCAGCAAAAGAATCTGCATGTGGTTGTGCTGGTATTTACTCAGCATCAAATGCGCTTGAGTTTTATACTAAAGTATTTGAACAGAATAATTCACTAGAAATGCTGGAAAAATTCACTAGTTTCAATGGTGCTGAATTCTATGGCTTAGCTAAAAACACGACTAAAATAAAATTAAAAAAACAACAATGGACTGTTCCAGACTCTTTTGAATTTACGGATGGTGAGCTGATACCTTTAGGGGCTGGAGAAACGCTTGAATGGAAAATTGAGGTTTAACCAGTTCAACATTTAATTATTTTTCCAGATATGGTCAACAGCAAAACAGGCTTGTTGAGCAAAATGCTTACAGCTCTCATAATCTGCTGCTGAAATATCTCGGCCACTGGGTTTTCTATCAGAATAAAATACCCCGATTATTTTATTATTAATAACAAGCGGGTTTAATATAAAACATTCCACTTCGATAATGTCGGAAATTAATTTTACTGAATTTATATTTATACCAAGTTGACTTTTATTTTTCACCCAAACGCTTTCTGAACGTTCAATCACCCATGAAAACACAGAGTGCTCATCTTCATTT
>JBGMRJ010000013.1:31094-36075 GCA_048061315.1 Gammaproteobacteria bacterium | reverse complement strand
AACGCTTTCTGAACGTTCAATCACCCATGAAAACACAGAGTGCTCATCTTCATTTGTTTTGATGTGAAAGCCCGACTCCAGTTTTTCGATTGCGATTCCAAGGATGTATTTTACATTTAAACTTGATGTATTTTTATCAAGAACTGCAAAGAGTACTCTATCCATACCAATACCACGATGCATACCCTCAAGTACAATTCCAATAATATTATTAAAATCCGGTTTACGCTCTAATACATTCGATAAATCTCGTAATACATTAAGCTGCAGTATCGGGTCAGCTTGCGGATAATCAATATGAATATCGTCGATTTCTTTAGTGATTTTCTTATGGCCTTTATTTTTAAACTCATCCACACCGGGAACCGGAATCAACATTGCAGCAAGGGAAGCTCCAAAATTATTGGCAACTTCTACTGCTTTTTTCGCATTATCAACAGCATCAGCCTTAGTGGCTTTAAATGATAAATCCAGATGTTTCGCGATTTCTTTTAACACAGCTTCAGTTTCTTTCGTTTCCCAACCTTTTAAAGCAACATCAGACAAACGCTGACTTAATAAAATATGCCGTGTTCGAGCAGAAGCATCATTTAGATTTTTATTTTTTAGTGCAGTGACTAACAAGTCACCGAGATGCCAATTTTTTGAAATTTCTGCCGTGAGATCGTTAAACTTAAAACCAAGGATTTTTAACTGTGCTTTCGCAGGGTGATAATCTTCTTCCTCCATCGACTCAATTAATAAATCACTTTCCTTGCTTTGAATACACCAAAAAGCCATTTCACCAAAATGAAATAATAACGATGCTATAAAAACTTCTTCTGATGATGGATCACCAAATTTCTCAGCCATATCACGTGCCTGTACAGCGGCATGAAATGAACGAGCCATTAATGCAATGATGTAATTACGCGATTGTTTTTTAATTAGTGCATCAATTACCGCAAGTGACATTGCTATATCACGGACATTATTAAAACCAATGAACATAACTGCGCTACTAATGGTATTAATTTTTGTGCCACGGGGATTATAAAAATAACTATTCGATATTCGCAAAATTCGTGCTGTTAAAGTTGCGTCTTGCAAAATCACTCGAGATAACTCATTTGACGATGTCGTATATTTACTCGTTAAACTGGCGACCGAGTTTAAAGTTCCTTTAAAAATAGGGATTTCTAAACTACTTATTCGAACAACCCAGTTATCAAGCTTATCGTCCATTATTTATTTCCTTTCAAAAAAAATTGTTTTATTTAGCCTGATCCTGGTGGCTGTAGAACTGACGGCGTCTAATCTTACTTCGTAAGATTAGTATCGGCACTACCTGACAATCTATAAGTATTTGTAAAGAAATAGGGGACTTTATTGAACTGGCGTTAATTGGTAATTCTGTTCTCGTAATAATTGTAATATTCCTACCTCACCCGGTAAATGTAAAGCTCCTACGCCAATAAAAGCCCCCCCTTCCAGCAATCTTGGTTGCATTCGATTGACCATTTTAATATTTCTTTGGTCAATTAACTGAACCATAAACTTACTGGCTACTCGATAATTTCCTTTTAACATTATTTCTTCGTTGTAACGCTGTAATCCGTCTAAATCACCTTTAAGATATAGTTTTTTTAGATGTTCAAGTTGTTCGCTAAAATGAGGATATTGTTTCATAGAGTCACGTAATAAAATGGTTTGGTGCAAATAGGAAATCTTATCAAAAATAGCTATTTGTTCTTCAGCTGTTTCAAGACCATAGGTTTTTTTATTCAATTTAATTGCTTTATCAAATAATACTTTATCCAGAAATAATCCCGTTTTTGGCTTGGGGTAACTCAAGGTCATTAGTACTGCCCAGGGTTTTAACTTTATAACTACATTTTCTGGAATTCCAAAATCCTTAAGCATGATGACACTTTTTTTAAATAATTCATCACCTATTATTTTTTTTAAATTTTTATTGCCCGGTAATATCATGATTTTTGCCAGAGCACTATTATTATTGATACTTAAATCAATCTCAGCTGTAAAACTTTTTGCTTTAACAAATATATCATTATAATTATCAGGTAAAGTTAGTACTCGTGGATCTTCACTGTGCATTGTTGCCAAGATGTAACTCGAATCGACTCCAGCTTTGTCAATTCGCCATAATAGTGAATTTTCATTACCTGCATAAGCGTTCGATTGCAAGCTAAGAATTAAAATTGTGATGTAAATAAATTTCAATGAATGGAATATACTTTTACCATGATGAATTTTATGGATTAATTCAAACGCTTGAAATTTTAAATTTTTCATCTGGCTACTCTCTTGATCACGATACAGTCATAATTTATCATTTAATGATAGCTGTAGATCGCTTTTATTGCAGCTTTTCGATATGCTAGTGCTATGCCGAATCTAAGCAAATCTAACTCAAAATTTACCATCGCCAACCGGTTTCGGAGTTATCTACCTGTCGTGGTTGATGTTGAAACTTCCGGATTTAATGCAAAAACCAATGCATTACTTGAAATAGCAGCTGTTCCAATACTCATGGATGAAAACCACAAGCTGATCTGTGGTGAAACAGTTGCCTGCCATGTTGAACCCTTTCCGGGTTCAATACTTGATCCTAAAGCTCTGGAATTTAATGGAATTGATCCACATCACCCGTTTCGTATGGCAAAACCAGAAAAAGAAGCCTTACAAATGATTTTTGAGTCTGTTCGAAAAATTATAAAAGAAACCGGGTGTAGCCGTGCTGTCATGGTGGCTCACAATGCAATGTTTGATCTTGGCTTTTTAAATGCGGCAATCGAACGTACTAAAATAAAGAGAAGTCCATTTCATTCTTTTAGTTCGTTTGATACCGCAACTTTGGCAGGCTTAGCCTATGGTCAAACTGTTTTAGCTCGGGCGATTAAGGCTGCAAAAATTAAATGGGATAATGAACAAGCGCATTCAGCAATATATGATACTGAGAAAACAGCCGAATTGTTTTGCAAAATAATAAATCAATGGGATGAGTTAACAGGACAGGCTGGAATAAATATTCAGTTTACCTAAACTGTGCATAAAAAAACCGGGGTTTAAGACCCGGTTTTATTAACACTACTTAATTTTTTTAAAGCTTATGCTTTCGCAGCAACGGCATCTTTTACCATTTTTGCAAGTTCACCTTTTTGAAATAATTCAAGTGTAATATCGCAACCACCTATTAACTCACCATTAATATAAACCTGTGGAAAGGTTGGCCAATCAGCATAGCGTGGTAAATTTTCAAATACTTCAGAATCACCTAAAACATTAAAATAACCAAAATCTTCACCACACGATTGTAGCGCTTCTGCTGTGCGTGAAGAAAATCCGCATTGTGGTAATTGGGGGGTGCCTTTCATAAAAATCATTACCGGATTTTTTTCAACTTGTTCTTTAATTCGATCCATTACGTCCATAATATCACCTATGTTCTCTCTTTTAATTCGCTAATAGCCAGTAATGTATTTTATACAATAATTACTCGGCTGATATAAATCTGTATATCTCATTTTACCCGTAAAAAGCATTTGAGACCACAGATGAACTATGGGGTTAAATACGACTATTTCAAGTCTCGATACCTACTATTTAATAATCTATTCCTTTTTGCGTATTCCAATATCAGAAACAACTGATTTTACACCTGAAACTGATAAGGCAAGCCGAAGTGCTGTCATCTTTTGATTTTTATTTTCCACAAAACCATTTACGGTAACAACGTGCTTATAAGTACTTACGTGTAAATTAGTTGATTTAACAACAGATGAATGGCCAAAACGTTTCTTAATATTTTTACTGATATCGCTATCGAGCTGTCTCTGAAGCTCAGTGCGATCATCATTCTCTCTAACTTCAGTTTGCTCAACTACCACAGCTGTGGCGCAAGCCGTCATTAGTAATACAACTGATAATAAAAACACTGATCGATATAAGCTCATACTTTGGTGTAAACAAGATGCATTTAATTTCATATTCATTTCTTATCTCTATTGATTAATAATTGCAGCAACACCATAACCTCCACCACCGGGGGTTTTAATAGTGAGCTGGTCACCTTTTTTAACTTCAATATTAATTTTAGCTGAAATTAATTTATTATTTAGTCGATTTTCACCTGTTTTTGCATTTTTACCACCCTCAATACCCCAGGGCTGGTGTGAACGTCGTTCGGTTAATAACGTCACATTAGTTGTGGCTAGAAACTCATACTCACGAATCAAACCATCACCACCGCGATTCAGACCCTGCCCCCCCGATTCAGGCCTTAAGGCATAACGGCGTATCCGTAATGGGTAATGCGATTCCAATACTTCAATTGGTGTATTTCGGGTATTGGTCATGTGGGTTTGCACACCACTTAAGCCATCGAGTTCAGGGCCCGCTCCCATACCACCACCAATGGTTTCATAATAATCCCAGACACTTTGAGAATTATTATCCTGAGAATTCGTATTTCCCCGGCTGCCCATCGCCAGGTTATTCATACTGCCGTGGCTGGCAGCCGGTATTTTATCTGGAATGGCTTGTGCCAATGCGCCCATTATGACATCAACGACACGCGTACTGGTTTCAACATTTCCAGCGGCAACGGCTGCCGGATAACAGGCGTTTAATAAGCTGCCTTGTGGAGCAGTGAGTGTAATACTCCGAAAACTACCCGAACACGCAGGTGTATTGTGCGGCATCAAACATCGAAAGACATAATAAACACCAGCAGCTGCGACTGATAACGGACAATTGATGTTGCCTTTAACCTGTTTTGAGGTGCCTCTAAAATCTAACTGAACTTTGCCCTGCTTTATGATCAGCTTAACTTTGATAATAATATCAAAAGTGCCCATTCCATCATCATCCATCACATCATCAAACTGATATTCACCATCGGGAATATGTCGCAAAGCCGAATGAGCCAAACGTTCAGCATAATTATTTAAAGCTATTAATGCCGCATCAAAATTTGATT
>JBGMRJ010000013.1:22990-30994 GCA_048061315.1 Gammaproteobacteria bacterium | reverse complement strand
GCTTGTTCAATTTTACCGGCGCGTTGAATATGACACGGTGATATTATAATCCCCTCTTCATCAAGTGTTTTAGAAATGGGCATTGAACCCGGGGTTGTCGCACCGATATCGGCGTGATGTGCCCGATTAGCGACATAAGCCACAAGTTGTTGCTGATGAAAAACGGGAGCTATCACAGTGACATCGGGAAGATGAGTGCCCCCTAGATACGGATTATTCACAATCACCATATCACCTTCCTGCCAGTCAATACCCGTGACAATATCCCGCATCGCATATGCCATACTACCCAGATGAACCGGAATATGGGCAGCCTGAGCACCGAGCTCACCATCAACATCAAATACGGCACAGGAATAATCCAGTCGATCACGAATATTAGGCGAGAATGCAGCACCTTGTAATACTGCACCCATCTCACTGCACACTGCCGTTATTCGGCTTGAAAATAGACTTAGCTCAATTGCATTCATGGTTATAATTTTAGTTGCCGCTGCAGATTTATTTTATAGAAATTAATGATTCCTAATCGCTCTTGGTATGATTAGTAACCACAGAATTGATACTGATATTACCCTATATTTAATGTAGAAAATAAAAAAGTCAATAGCATTAGAGGGTGTCAAAATTGTAATACCATAGTAAAATACTCCCCTTAATATTTTCAATAAAAACTCTAAATAAATTTATCGGGAGAAACAGAATGAACCCTCTTAAATCGGTTCTTGGTACTATTATATCGGGCTTTATTTTAGCCATTGTTATTGTTTTGATTATCGGTACATCAAGCATTAATGCATTATCATTTGAAGTCTGGTTCCATGTATTAGCCGGCGTTGTATGGATTGGTTTATTGTATTATTTCAACTTTGTTCAAGTACCGGGTGTTGGTGCTGCATTAGCTGAAGCAAATGATGGTGGCCCAGGACCTGCAGCAATTAATAAATACATCGCTCCACGTGCATTACTGTGGTTCCGTTGGGGTGCTGTTGCAACCTGGTTGACCGGTGTTGGTGCATTACAAAATCTGGCTCCAGGTGGTACTTTAAAAGCATTTACATTACAGCCTGGTATGGAAATCATTGGTGTTGGTGCATGGTTAGGCACAATTATGCTATTTAATGTCTGGGTTCTAATCTGGCCTAATCAGAAGAAGATTTTAGGTATTGTTCAAGCGACTCCTGAGCAAATAGCAAAGTCTAAAGTAATAGCTTTAATGGCTTCACGTACTAATACATTGTTATCAATCCCAATGTTAATGTGCATGGTAGCTCAAGGACATGGATTACCGTTCTAAATTCTAATTAGTTCTAGTCATACTAAAACCTGCCCATATTCTGATATGGGCAGGTTTTTGTCCTTCTAAAAGACCAAAAAATAACCAAATATTCTTAAAACCTATTTGCTCTGTTATGTTTAAAATACTAGAATGGTCGATTGTCGTTAAAAAATACCTTTAACTCCTGGCTACAGAATTTGAGAATCGGGTATAAAATAATTGTTTGAAACAATATGAAACACAATTTAAAAATTAACACTATTTAACTTTGATAAAATAAAAACATGGCAGATCATTTAATGAACACTTATAGACGATTACCGGTTACCTTTCAAAAAGGTGAAGGTGCAGTATTATTTGATGATAAGGGAACGACTTATCTGGATGCTCTCGCGGGTATAGCCGTGTGTGGTCTTGGCCATTGTCATCCGCAAATTACTAAAGCCATCTGTGACCAGGCATCAAAGTTAATGCACACCACCAATATTTACGGTATTGAGTTACAAAGTAAGTTAGCCGATTTATTGTGTGAAAAATCCGGCATGGATCGAGTATTTTTCAGTAATTCCGGTGCAGAAGCCAATGAAGCGGCCATTAAAATTGCCCGACTCTATGGCAAACAAAATAAAATTGAAACACCAACCATTGTAGTAATGGAAAACAGCTTTCATGGCCGAACATTGGCCACATTAACTGCAACCGGTAATCGAAAAATACAAGCCGGTTTTGAACCTTTGGTGCAAGGTTTTGTACGTGCTCCTTATAATGATTTGGATGCAATTCGAAATATCGCTGACAATAATAAAAATGTCGTCGCAGTATTAGTAGAACCGATTCAAGGTGAAGGTGGCATAAATATTCCTGATGCAGAATACCTGACCGGAATTAGAAAAATTTGTGATGATAACAACTGGCTAATGATGCTCGATGAAATTCAGACTGGCATGTGTCGAACCGGTGAGTGGTTTGCTTTTCAACACAGCAATGCCAAACCCGATATTATGACATTAGCTAAAGCATTGGGTAACGGTATGCCTATCGGTGCTTGTATTGCTGCAGGAAAGGCTGCTGATGTTTTTCAACCAGGTAATCATGGCTCAACATTTGGCGGTAATCCACTGGCTTGTAGAGTAGCAAGTGAAGTCATCGATATTTTAACAAACGAAAAACTTGATAAACGTGCTGCTGAATTAGGTGAAATGATGTTTACTAAATTCAAGCAAAACTTGTCCGAGCTTGACGGTGTTACTGAAATTCGAAGTGCTGGAATGATGTTCGCCATCCAGCTTGATAGACCTTGCGCAGAATTAGTGAAACTGGCTCTGGAAGACAATTTATTAATTAACGTCACTGCTGAGTCAGTGATCCGCTTACTCCCCCCGCTTATCATTACAGATGAACAGGCAAATACAATTGTAGAAAAAGTTACTAATCTCGTAACTCAATTTCTATCTAAATCCTGATTTAAAATCGATTAAATACTTACGATCTCACGATCAAAAAGGTACACGATATGACAGTTAAACATTTTATAACTTTATTGGATCTCAACAAAAATGAAGCTCAAAAAATTATAACTCGCGCTATCGAGCTAAAAAAAATGCAACAAGCCGGCGAAATTTATGAGCCATTAAAAAATAAAGTACTGGCTATGATTTTTGACAAATCATCTACCCGAACACGAATATCGTTTGAAGCCGGTATGGCGCAGTTTGGCGGACATGCAATTTTTTTATCGCCCAAAGACACTCAATTAGGGCGCGGTGAGCCTATTGAAGATTCAGCACGAGTGATGTCAAAAATGGTGGATGCTGTAATGATTCGAACCTTTGATCATGAAACAGTCACACTGTTTGCAAAGCATTCCACTGTACCTGTGATTAATGGATTAACAGATTTAGTACACCCTTGTCAGTTATTAGCCGATGTACAAACCTATGTTGAACACCGAGGTAGTATTGAAGGGAAAACTGTGGCGTATATTGGTGATGGTAATAATATGTGTCATTCCTATATGAATGCTGCTAAATTATTTGATTTTAAATTAAGAGTTGCTACGCCTGTTAATTATGAACCCAACTCTGAAATAGTAACATCGGTTGGTGATTGTGTTTATTTAACCAATGATCCAAAAGATGCAGTAAAAAATGCCGATTTAGTTGTTACCGATGTTTGGGCAAGCATGGGACAAGAATCAGAACAACAACAACGCGAAAAAGACTTTAAAGGATATTGTGTTGATAAAAATCTGATGAGTCTGACGAATAACGATGCATTATTTATGCATTGCCTGCCTGCGCATCGAGGCGAAGAAGTTTCAGCAGAAATAATGGATGATCCAAACAGTATTGTGTGGGATGAAGCAGGAAACCGACTTCATGCGCAAAAAGCATTATTGCTGCACTTATTTAACAAAATCTAAATAATTGTTTCAAATCACAGTCTACTACACCCATCTCAACTAGACAGCAATGAATTTTTATATTTAATTAAATTGAAATAAAAACTTCATCTGCGTGTAATCCTTTTTATGTATAAATATATTATTATAAATAAAAAGGATCACTTATGTTATCTATGAATTACGCTCTTAAAAATAAACAAGCTCATTTTTCTACATTCATTTTAAATCATGAATGGCATTCGAGAATCATTGGTTTCCTGGTTGGATCTTTAATGGTCTGTATCTACTTATGGATTTTAGGTGGGATTTTTAATTTGTTATATCATTTGTATACCTACACTCTTGATGGCTGGGCGCATGGTGCTGAAATAATGATAAAACAGGTTGTAATTATGTTAGCTGCATTTGAGTTAATCCGGACTCTACAATCTTATTTAACCCTTGGTCGAGTAAAAGTAACATTTATTTTAGATGCCGCCTTGGTAGTACTGATAGGTGAACTAATCAGCTTATGGTACGACGAGTATAAAATGTCAGAGATAATTATCAATATATCTGTAATATCAATATTAACCATTTTACGAATCATCACAACAAAATACTCACCTAATTGCCAGGATGAATCCTGATTCTTAAACCATTTTACGCAATCTTCATCTAATCGTAATATTGTGTCTAAATAAAATGACGGTTGCATTAAGATTTTATCCGTTGTTGACAGCTCAGCAGAACCAACTGGTTTTATATTCAGTGCTGATGGTAAAACTGCATACTTGTCCATCCAACACAGTAATGATAGTTTGATGCCTATAATAGATGATTACGCAACAGATGATGTTTTAAAAATTACGGGTTTTAAATAATCGATTTTTGAAAGTACGAAAATTTCGTCTCACAAGGAAGTGAGACCCTGATTTAAACAATTTCATAATTGGATAGTCGTCCAAAGACTGCTATAACTATTTAATGAAACATATTTCCCGTATTATTTGTTTACTGGCATTATTTGGATTATATACTTCCGGTTATACTGATGCACTTAATGAAGGTTTTAAGGCATATGAGAGCGATAACTTTTCGAAAGCCTATAAGCTCTGGAAACCGTTAGCCGATACCGGTGTTGCCGATGCCCAATATAATATTGCACTATTACTCAAAAATGGTAAAGGTGTAAAACAGAACCACCGACAAGCATTATACTATTTTTTAGATGCAGCCAGACAAGGACATGCAGAAGCACAATATAATGCTGGCATAATGTTTCGAAAGTCTCTTGGAATATCACGCTCCAATAAAGATGCTGTTATTTGGTGGGAACGCGCAGCGGCACAAGGGCTTACTGAGGCACAACATAATTTAGCAGTTATGTATGCCTATGGCATGGGTGTTCGTGTCGACAATGAAAAAGCTGTAAAATTATGGCGGACTGCAGCTAAAAAAGGCTATAAAGAAGCGCAACGTGCTTTATATGTTGGGTATACCAAAGGTTATTTTGGCTTAAAAAAAGATCCTAAAATGGCTGAAAAATATCGCCCTGCTACCCCAAAAAAGTAACAACCGTTTAATTCAAACTCGAATATTCAAACACTTACTGTAATAATAATTTGCTTAAACTAATATACTGATTTGTATCATTTTATTTGGTAAGATTGGTAGTCTATTATGACAATTTTATTAAATCTCAAAGCAATTAGTTGTGAATATCAAACACAAACTGTAGTTCACGATCTTTCTTTTCATGTCACTAAAGGTGATATGGTTTGCCTGGTTGGACCAAGCGGTTGTGGCAAAACAACTGTACTTCGCGCAATTGCAGGTTTCGAAGCGATTACGGCTGGCGAAATAACACTAAATGATACTGTTGTTTCACGCCCCGGATATGAACTGGCACCCGAGAAACGAAAAATAGGAATGGTGTTTCAGGATTACGCCTTATTTCCTCATATGAATATCAGCAGCAATATTTGTTTTGGTTTACGCAAGCAAAGCAAACAGGCTAAATCTGAGATTAGCGATAAAATGTTATCAATAGTTGGCCTTGAAGGTCTGAGCAATCGTTATCCTCACGAGTTATCAGGTGGGCAGCAACAGCGTGTTGCCCTCGCGCGAGCACTAGCACCCATGCCCGACATTATTCTCATGGATGAACCCTTTTCAAACCTCGATGTAGAAATGCGCGAATCATTAAGCCAGGAGATACGCAGTATATTAAAAAAACAGGGCGTAACTGGAATAATGGTTACCCACGATCAGCATGAAGCATTTGCCATGGCCGATGTTATCGGCGTTATGAAAGATGGTGAAATTCAACAGTGGGATTCTGCTTATAATTTATATCATGTACCCACTAATCTTTTTGTCGCTGATTTTATCGGGCAAGGTGTTATGTTGAATGGCACATTGTTATCCCCGAATAAAATAGAAACTGAAATAGGAATCGTAGAAGGTGATCGAGCCTATCATTGGGAACGCGGCAGTAAACTACAATTATTACTTCGTCCGGATGATGTTGTCTCCGATCAAAATGGCAGTTTAATCGGTGAAATTACCCAACGGGCATTTAAAGGTGCGGAAATTATGTACACAATCCGCTTATCAACCGGAACAGAAGTAATGTCTTTATTTCCAAGTCATCATGACCATTTTATAGGTGACAAAGTCCGATTAAGTCTAGCAGCTGATCATATGATTGCATTTCCTGTTGAACAATAAGCAATTACATTAAATAATAATTTTCATCGTCGCGTTCATCACCATAGCCTCGATACCATTCAACATAGGCTAACTGTGCTTCAGTTACATTCTTAAAGTAAGATATTTGTTGACCGTATAGTGTTTCAATAACTGCAGATCCATCATTCATTTCTTTTATTACTACTTTCATGTGTATTCCTCCATTTGTTAAAATTTATAATAGAATATTTATATGAAGTAAATATTTAATGTGTATGAATTATTTATGACAACTTGTTAATCACTTACTGTATAAATTCAAGACATAAAAAAACCGGTCAAAAGACCGGTTATAATATACAAAAAATAGTTCTTATTATTCTATGTCCAACAAAACACTTTAAAATTTATAAATTAATCCTATTGACAAAGCACTTGGATTTCCGCCATTACGGGTTTTTACTTCATCACCATGGCCGCCATCTACAGCTTGAAACTTTGCATTTGCATCATTATCTGTTGCGCCATAAGCTAGATAAACTTTTGCTTTTTTATCCAGGGTATGAAACAAACCCAGACCAATTTTAGTTGCACCAGTATCCGTTGTATTATCAGCACTATCAACAATTAAATATTGCACACGGATATCGGTGGCTTTACTGATGTTTAATTTCGCATTTATCCCCGTCGCATCACGTTTCCATTCATCAACTGTATCAGAATTAATAGATTCATATAATAAACCTAATTTAAAAACATTAGCGAATTTATAACTCGCGGCTAAACGTAAAGCATCACCATTATCCATTTTACTGTGTTTTTTCCAGTTTTCTTGTGAAGCAGCTAACCAGAGATTTCCTATTTTGTAAAATAATCCAACACTGGTAACACTTTTATCATTGTTATCGTATTTTCCATCACTAGCTCCTTTTGTTTCAGGATCAACAGCATGCATTAATTGTAGTTTTAAATTCTGATTATTAAATTCATATACAATTGCATTTTTAGCTCGGACATTAAGTTTATTACCGCTCTTATATCCTGCACCAAGAATTGCACGACGTTCACCAACCGTATCACCAAATAAACCCCATTTAGATGCAACCGTTTTATACGGAGTATCATAGTGTCCGGCAAATAACTTACCAAAACCACCTTTAATACCGGCATAGGTATTTCGAGTTGCAAGTTGTGATCCAGATTCATCAATGACAACTTCTTGCTCATATTGAAAAATAAATTTTAATGCCCCCGCGGGTAATTCACCTTTAAAACCCAATCGTGATGAATTACTAGAAACACTTAAACCATCTGTAGTAACAGCAGGATCGTCTGCGTCAACACTATCAATTGATAAATGAGCTTTACCATAAACTTCTAATTTTTTTCCAGCAACTTCTACTGCAATCGCAGGTTGCATCACGCCAAAAATTAACATACAACAGACTGTTATCTTCTTATAACTCATATTCACCTCGAATATTATTTTAATATGTAATAAATCAAGGCGTAATTATTGCGATTCTGTGTGACAAAAATATTTCAGGGAGATGAAATTTTTATGACAGTATTTTAAATACTGTCATTTAAAATTTTTAAATTGAATTTATTCTTTATTTAAACTATCAAGTGATTGTTCCAGACTGGT
>JBGMRJ010000013.1:0-22890 GCA_048061315.1 Gammaproteobacteria bacterium | reverse complement strand
ACGATACCACTGAGTAGTTTTTCATTGCCTTTATGTTCTGAAAAATGAATTGCCATCCTGGCTACGCGTTCAGCTTCATCACCGATTCGCTCTAAATCAGTAATTGTTTTAATCACTGCTATCACCAACCGTAAGTCGCTTGCCGCTGGTTGTCTTCGTGCTAAAATTTGTGTGCATTCTTCATCAATAGAGACTTCAAGCGCATTTACTTTATAATCATTGGTAACAACCGATTCAGCGAGTGTTACATTCATTTCAGACAGCGATACAATTGCATCTTTGAGTTGTTGCTCTACAATACCACCCATATTTAATACTCGTGCACGGATATCTTCAAGTTCTTCATTAAAGCGTTTTGATATATGCTGGTTTATATTAAGATTGTCCATAGTATTATCTCTTATTTTATAAATAATATTTTATATATTAACTGACTAACCATAACGACCGGTAATATAGTCTTCCGTTTGTTTTTTAGCCGGATTGGTAAATAAGGCATTGGTATCCGAGAACTCAACCATTTCACCCATGTACATAAATGCAGTATAGTCCGAAACGCGGGCTGCTTGCTGCATATTATGCGTTACAATCACAATAGTGTAATTTTCTTTTAAAGTATTAATCAGTTCCTCAATTTTTAATGTTGAAATTGGATCCAGTGCGGATGCCGGTTCATCGAGTAATAATACTTTAGGTTCAACAGCGATAGCCCGCGCTATAACCAGCCGTTGTTGTTGGCCACCTGACATTCCTAATGCATTTTCATCCAGCCTATCTTTTACCTCATCCCACAAGGCCGCACTACGTAACGCTTTTTCAACGACTTCAGCTAATTGACGTTTATCATTATTCCCCTGAATTCTTAAGCCATAAGCAACATTTTCAAAAATCGTTTTTGGAAATGGATTGGGTTTTTGAAACACCATGCCAACCCTACGCCGTAATGATGCAACGTTAATTTTTTTATTATGAATATCTTCTTCATCAAGTAATATCTGTCCTGTTATAGACACACTATCAACCAAATCGTTCATTCGATTAAAACAACGTAACAAAGTAGATTTACCACAACCACTCGGACCAATAAATGCGGTGACCCGGTGCTGTGGGATGACGATATTAATATCGTTTAAAGCCTGCTTGTCACCATAATGCAATGACAGGTTTTTGGTTTCAAACGTAATTTTTTCATCTGCAATAGACTTTCGATTACTTTCTCTTCCAATCATACTCATATTAATTGCATGTGTTTGTGTCGAATCACTCATTATTCAAATTTTCCAATTTCTAGACTTCAAGGGATTTAAATTTTTCACGTAAATTATTACGTATTCGAATGGCAAATAAATTTAATGCTATTATAACAATAACCAATAATAACGCCGTAGCGTAAACTAAAGGACGTGCAGCTTCAACGTTTGGACTTTGAAAACCAACATCGTAGATATGAAACCCTAAGTGCATGAATTTTCGTTCCAGATGTAAAAACGGGAAATTTCCATCTAGTGGTAATGATGGCGCCAGTTTGACAACACCAACCAGCATCAGTGGCGCTACTTCACCGGCTGCGCGTGCAACAGCTAAAATAAGACCCGTCATAATTGCCGGACTCGACATGGGTATCACTGTTCGCCATAAAGTTTCAAATTTTGTCGCACCCAATGCCAGGCTACCTTCTCGAATAGCACGTGGAATACGTGATAAGCCTTCTTCAGTTGACACTATCACCACCGGCAAAGTCATTATCGCCAGGGTTAGTGATGCCCAGAGTAAACCCGGCGTACCAAATGTAGGAGACGGTAAGGCTTCTGGAAAAAATAATTGATCGATATTCCCGCCAAGAAAGTAAACAAAAAAACCCAAACCAAAGATACCGTATACGATTGAGGGTACACCAGCCAGATTATTAACCGCGATACGTATTGTTCTTATTAAAGGACCTTGTTTTGCATATTCTCGTAAATAGACTGCTGCAATAACGCCAAAGGGAGTTACTAATATGGCCATAATGATAACCATCATAATGGTACCGAAAATTGCAGGAAATACACCACCTTCGGTATTGGCTTCTCGCGGATCATCAAATATAAAATTGTTTATATTAAAAAAATAACGACCAATTTTCTGAATGAGTGACATTGCATTAGGTTTAGAAATATCGATCACTTTTGATAACGGTACTTCAAAAATCCGGCCATCCATTATTTCGAGTGTAAAACTGTCCCTGGTTAAATCAGTATTGTGTTCAATTAATAACGTTTGTAATTTATTATATTTGTCTTGCAGATCAGTGCGCTGTAATTCAATATTTTCTTTTTTTCTGGAATCTAAATCACCATCAAGCTCAAGCTTACGCTCCTTTAATCGTAATTTTTCCATTCCATAATTAATACTTCCAATATCACTTTTAGAAATTCTGGATATTTCATCACGTATTGAAATAGTACGCTGTAATCGTTGTTGTAATTCTTCTTTCGCTGATTCACCTTCAGCAACAACTTTACCCTGTTGTTTTACATTCTTTAAATAACCATACTGATTACCCCATTCGGTGCGTTCAACAACTAAAATTTCCTCAGGATATGATTTTGACACAATAAAGGGTTCAAGAATTTGTTGAAAGTCAGCACCGGTTATATCTCGATTACCACTTTTCAATAAATAACGCATAACAGACTCTTCATCTGTTTCTATCGTAATACCATTTGCACGTAAATTTTCTACCGATGCTAATTGACTGTCCCATATTTCACCAATGATTCGACTGGTTTTACCCGCTTGAGTCTGATATTGCATTTCAAGCACATCCGAGGGCCAGAAAAAACCAAAGCCGCGCACACTAATCAACCACAGTAAACCAAATACCATTAACAGACTGGTACTAACAGCTGCAGCATTTAGCCATATCCAGGGTGCGCCCGATTGTGTCCACTGTTTTAATCCGGGTTTCATAAAAATTCGATTCCTCTATACCCTATAAACTACTATAACGTTTACGCAATCGCTGACGAACGACTTCTGCAATGGTATTAAAAATGAATGTAAAAGCAAACAATACTAAAGCAGCTAAAAATAATATCCGATAGTGGGTACTGGCAACTTCTGCTTCCGGCATTTCAACCGCGATATTAGCTGACAAGGTACGCATCCCCTGAAAAATACTAAAATCCATTACCGGTGTATTGCCGGTTGCCATTAATACAATCATGGTTTCACCAACGGCGCGACCAAAGCCAATCATAATAGCAGAGAAAATTCCCGGACTCGCCGTGAGTAACACCACACGCATCATGGTTTGCCAGGGAGTAGCACCTAAGGCTAATGAACCATGTGTTAAATATTTAGGTACTGCAAAAATAGCATCTTCTGCTATTGAAAAAATTGTTGGGATAACGGCAAAGCCCATTGCTAAACCAACCACGATTGAATTACGTTGATCAAAATCAATGCCCCACTCAGTACCCAGCCAGGATCGCATATCACCACCGAATAACACTGATTCCATAACCGGGCTTAAACTGATAACAGTGTAGGAGATAAAAATAATAACGGGGATTAAAATGGCGGCTTCCCAACCATCGGGCACCCGATGCCGTATTTTATCGGGTAATCGTGTCCAGCCAAAGGCAGCAATCAACACACCAACCGGCATGAGCACCAATAACGAAAATACACCCGGTAAGTGGTTTTCTATAAACGGCGCTAACCATAGCCCTGCCAGGAAGCCCAAAATAACAGTCGGTAAAGCTTCCATTATTTCAATACTGGGTTTAACGTAACGGCGCATTCTCGGTGCCATAAAGTATGCGGTAAAAATAGCGCCCATTATTGATAACGGTATTGCCATCATCATGGCATAGAATGCCGCCTTTATAGTACCAAACGATATTGGAATCAAACTGAACTTGGGTTCAAAGTCATTTGTTGCTGCTGATGATTGCCAAATGTATTTCGGCTCATCATAACTCTCGTACCAGACCTTACCCCAGATAGAAGACCAGGAAATCTCAGGATGTTCATTTTCAATATGCCAGAATGACAATTGCTGGTTGCTATCTTCGAGTAGAATTCCATTGGCTCTGGGACTAACGACAATTTTATCAATAGCCACATCTGACAATTTTTTCTTTAAAATAGTACGGTGCGCCGTACTATGATAAACACCCACATTACCTTGAATATCAGCCACAACAAAGCCTTTGCGATTATGCTCAGGACCGATAACAGAAATTTGCTGCTGCTCTAATTTAAAATCTCTTATTCGGGTTAACTGGGGTATATTATCTTTTGATTTAACAGCAAACCATTGCGCCACCGTGCCATCGGAAAATCCGGTTAATAAAGAGATACCTCCGGCTAAAAATCGAATGTCTGTTAAATTGACATTGTTATGCGTTAATTGAATTTTTTGAAGAAATTCAGGTTTGTTTGCGCTGGTAATATCATAGTAATTAAGTTCATTATCCTGGGTAACAACGTAAAATTCTTGTCGATCCTGATCTATCAATAAATACTTTACAGGTTTAGTCACGGCTACCAGACGAACCGTTCTTTGTTCATAACTCGCTTCATCTTCCATTAGCGATTCTTCTTTTTCAAAACTGCTTAAACGCAATTCACCATCGTTTGTAACGGTCGCTAATGTTGCACCTTCTTCGTTTATCTGTATTGCCAGCTTGTTAATGGATTTTGTTAAACCCGTGATGCTAATAGGATCAACCCCCATCGGATATTCTAATGAGGGAGTGATAATTCTGCGGTTATTCGGGAAGGTTATTTTATAGTGATGTTTTACTACGATGACCTGGCCATTACTTAAACCAAATGCCACTATAGCCTGATTTTCAGCCGATTCGGCAAAACTGCTAATAGCGACATTTTTTGGTAATACCAGATGCTGGGTTAATAAAATTCGACCATCGTTAGTATCAAAAAAAAGAATCTGCCCATCCGAGCGCATTCTAACAGCTACTTCATTTTGTTCTTCAATAGCTAAATATAATGTTGTAGCCGAGCTTTGCCCTGAAGCGGAACCCGCCAAAAAATATTGGCCACGCAATTCCATTTGGGCTGAGGAAAACATCGGAATAACAACATAGAGTAAGTAAAAGAAAATCAGCACAATAGTAAAAATAACACTGTTGCCACCCAAGGTGACCAGGAACCGTGCGGCTTTATCTTTAATAATCCGCCAATGCATTCCACCATCGGAAATCAGGCTATCGTGGGAATTGTTGGCCTCTGTCGTCATAATGTCATAGTAGTTCGCTAATATGACAGAATTGTGACAAATCAAAAACTGTCTGAAAATTAAACAAAAAAACCCCATCACAGAATGACAGGGTTTTAAATAAAAGCATCCATGCGGATTTTAATGGAACATCCTTATTTTATTTTTACGAGTTGTTTTTGAACCACTTTAAACGGTAATGGAATATAACCATCTTTTACAACAACTTGCTGACCCTGCTTTGACATTATCAGCTTAATAAACTCTCTTTCCAATGGCGCTAGTGGTTTATTAGGCTTTTTATTAACATAAACATATAAGAACCGCGCAAGTGGATACGTTCCATTGATGGCATTATCAGGTGTCGCCGCAATGAATTTTTGACCCGGTTTCTTGGTTAATGGTACAGCTTTAACACCAGATGTTTTATAACCAATTCCGGAATAACCAATACCATTTAATGACGCCGTCACTGATTGCACAACTGATGCCGATCCAGGCTGCTCATTAACATTATTTTTATAATCACCTTTGCATAATGCTTTCTTTTTAAAGTAACCATAAGTACCCGATACTGAGTTACGACCAAATATTTGAATCGACTTACCTTTCCAACTTCCAACTAAACCAATATCACCCCACTTTTTAACATCCGAACTATGTCCGCATTTGCGTGTGGCAGAAAAAATAGCATCTATTTGTGGAATACTCATACCCTTAACAGGATTATCTTTATTAACATAAACAGCTAAAGCATCAATCGCAACAGCAATAGCAGTAGGCTTATAACCATAGCGTTTTTCGAATGCCGCAATTTCTTTTGATTTCATCTTACGACTCATTGGTCCTAAATTCGAAGTGCTCTCGGTTAACGCTGGAGGTGCTGTTGAAGAACCGGCTGCCTGAACTTGGATATTCACATTTGGATATTTTCGTTTAAAATCTTCAGCCCATAATGTCATTAAATTAGCCAGTGTATCAGAACCAACACTACTAAGATTACCTGAAACACCACTCACAGTTTTGTAATCTGTAATTTTTGCATCAACTTTCGTTGCAGCGGAGACTGAGCCGGCCCCAAGAAAAGATGACACTACAGCGACCGTTAATAATTTTTTAATTTGAATCATTAATATTTACCTTCAATTTATCTATTTTGTTAGTTTATTATTCATGATGAATGTGACAGATTTATGAAGATCAGGTTACTATTTTATGACATTATTTAAACTGCACAATCTGAATTTTGTTTGTAGCAAATAAAATCTTTTGGAAATACACAAGTAAAAGTACTACCCTGTCCTACGTAACTTTTTATCTCGAGTTTAGCGTCATGATGTAATAGCACGTTATTCACAATCGCTAATCCAAGCCCTGAACCACCGGTATTACGGGAACGAGCAACATCGACACGGTAAAATCGTTCGGTAAGACGTGCTATGTGTTGTGGTGGAATTCCAATTCCAGTATCAACTACTTTAAAGTTAGCACCACTCGCATCTTCATACCAGCAAACTTTAATTTCAGAACCATCAGGAGAATAATTAATTGCATTCAATACCAGGTTTGAAAATGCACTATCAATTGCCTTTGCATCGCCTCGAATATTTAAATTCTCATCAATTTCCAAAACTATTTGATGCTTGCGTTCACCGCTAAATAAATCGGCTTCTTCTTTTAATGAATGCAGTATAAAAGCAATAGAAACTACATCGCGAATGGGCTCATTCGTTTCATTTTCAAGCCGTGATAATGTCATTAAATCGTCAACCAGATTGCGCATGCGGGAGGACTGACTTTGCATTAGTTTAATATAATGCTGTAGCTCATCTTTATTTTCTGGTGGATTATGATCAAATTCTTCTAAAAAACCACTCATAACTGTAATTGGTGTTCGCAACTCATGTGAAATATTAGCGATAAAATCCCGTTGCATGTCCTCCACTCTTTGAATCAGAGTAATATCACGGATCATAACTAATTGTTGCTTATTGCCATAAGGTACTATTCGAATCGTAATTATTTTTTGTTCGTCGACAGGAGATAGTAACTTAACATTTTTTGGTTTGTCAGTTAGATTGTAATACCGAATAAAATTAGGATGCCGCAACAAGTTTGTAATACGCTGCCCTACGTCAGTGGGATAGCTTAAATTCAAAAGTTTTACTGCTGCATCATTCCACCATTCAATCTCACCGTTTTCCTGTAAAATAACAATGCCGTCCGGCATGGCTTTGGTTGATTCTTTAAAACGGGATAGCAAATTAACCAGACGCTTATTACGATTGCGCTGTTGCTTTTGTAACTGATAGAGACTATTGAACAGATCTCCAAAAATACCGATGGAACCGGGTGGTGAGTATTTCTTACCTTTTTCAAACCATAAGACAAATAACCGAAGATTATAAAGATACCAGGCTAAAATAGAAAATAAAACCAGGCATACAACTAACAATACTTCATCTAAAAATAATCCAACAATAACAGCTGTTACCAGCAGCCAAATTACCCGCCAAAGTTCAGTTAGCCATACAGTATTCACTATTAATTCTCTTGATTAAATTTCTTTAGCTGAAAATCGGTATCCTGAGCCTCGTACCGTTTGTACCAGTTTATCATAACCTTTAAGTGAAATTACTTTTCTTAATCGTCTAATATGAACATCTACCGTTCGTTCATCGATGTATACATTTTCACCCCAAACATAATCTAATAGTTGTGAACGCGAAAAAACCCGATCGGCATGAGTCATAAAAAAATGTAACAATCGATATTCTAAAGGCCCCAGATTCAATGATTTTTTATCGATTGAAGCTCGTTGACTGACAGGATCTAATACTAAACCCTTAACTGCAATAGATTCCGCACTATTATCAGGTTTACTGCGCCGCAACACAGATTTTATCCGGGCGACTAATTCTTTAGTTGAAAAAGGTTTGGTTATGTAGTCATCAGCTCCCGCGTCCAACCCTAGAATCATATCTTCTTCTTCAGTGCGAGCGGTTAACATGATGATTGGTATTTTATTGGTATTTTCTTCCCTTCGAAGCTGCTTGGCATAATCAATACCACTGATGCCCGGTAGCATCCAATCCAACAGGATAATGTCCGGAGCCTGCTTTTGAATACACTGTTTTGCCGCAGTAACTTCACTTGCCACTTGCAGGTCAAACCCCGCTCTTTCTAATGAAAATTGCAGCATTTCTCTGATGGCTGCCTCATCTTCAACAAGCAAAACTAAACTATTATCTGTCACAAAATGCCTCTAGCCTATTGAATTAATCGATGTATATTGCATATTATTATATTACAGCGGAATATTGTTACAGTGATATGACAATATCGGGTAAATATCATGATATTAAGCTATACGGAACAAATATGTGACATTTAGCATTCCACTAAGGTATTCAACATACTATTATATAGTCTATTGTTTATAATTATAAAAAATCAAATAATCACTAAAATTTCAGAGGAAAGTATGTATTTATCCCCTTATCGCATCGTAGTTATACTTTTATTAATATCATTAAGCTATAGCAGCAATACATTTTCTCAAGAAAAATACGTTACCGATATATTACGTATTACCTTAAGAACCGGGCCCAGTAATGATAATAAAATTATTAAAACATTACACAGTGGAGCAAAACTGGAAGTTCTGGAAGAGTCTGATACCGGCTATACCATGGTGCGTCTCGAAGACCAAACTGAAGGATGGGTTCGAACTCAATACCTACAGGATGAACCCGTAGCCCGCAGCTTGATAGTCAATGCGACTTCAGATGTCCAACTTCTAAAACAAGAGCTTGATAAACTTAAAATAAAAGCAAATACATTAAGCACAAAAAATAATGAACTGGAAAAAGAAAGGAATGGTCTACAAAATTCGAAAACAGACCTGGAAAAAGAAAATCGTCACTTTAGTAAAATTGCAAGTCGTCCAATTGAACTGGATAATGATAATAAAAAACTAAAAAAATTAAACGTTACCCTGGAGCACAATTTACAACGATTAACTCAGGAAAATCAAATTCTCAAAGACCAAGATAGTCGAACCTGGTTTATTGCCGGGGCTGCAGTGTTACTATTTGGAATGTTGATTGGAATTATAATTCCAAAAATTAAAATGAAAAAGAGAAGTTCCTGGGATTTTTAATTTAACTCCCTCAACAAGATCATGACAAAAAAAGTTCCTTCATTACTAACGATGATGAATGAATTAATTGCTACACCATCAATTAGTAGTGTTAATCCGTCATTTGACCTAAGTAATTTAAATGTCATTGAATTATTAGCGGATTGGCTTGAAACTTCAGGCTTCTCTGTTGAGATATTGCCAATACCCAACCAAAAAGATAAAGCGAATTTAATTGCAACCCTGGGCACAGGTTCGGGTGGCTTAGTGTTATCAGGGCATACCGACACAGTACCCTACGATGAAGGCCGTTGGCAACATGACCCTTTTAAGCTGAGCGAAGATAATAATAAATTATACGGTCTGGGCTCGGCTGATATGAAATCGTTTATTGCCCTTGCCATCGAAGCATCTCGTGGATTAACTGCAAGTGATTTAAAACAACCATTAATTATTTTAGCAACGGCAGATGAAGAAAGCTCAATGTCAGGAGCACGCGATCTGGTTAAAAGACAACTACCAAAAGCGCGCTTCGCAGTAGTTGGTGAACCTACCAGTTTAAAACCGATACATGCCCATAAAGGTATTTTAATGGAATCCATCACCATTACAGGCCGCTCAGGACATTCTAGTGATCCATCCTATGGGCATAATGCCATGGAAGCGATGATGGACGTGATGCAAACAATAAAACAGTGGCGTGATGAATTACAATCGAATCATCACGATAATCGATTTTTAGTCCCCGTTCCTACGCTTAATTTTGGCCATATCCATGGCGGTGATAATCCCAATCGAATATGTGGTGAATGCGAATTACAAATTGATATTCGTCCCTTACCCGGAATGAGTCTAACGGAGTGCCGGGAAGAATTATCAACTCGTGTTGCACACACGGTAGATACAACAAAATACAAAATAAATGTTAAATCGTTAATTCATGGAACAGAGTCAATGTTAACTCCCACCACTTCAGCTATAGTTACCACAACAGAAAAATTAACGGGCAACCCGGCAGAAACGGCTGCATATTGTACCGAGGCACCTTATTATAATTCAATGGGGATTGAGACAGTGATTCTCGGGCCGGGTAGTATCGCACAAGCTCACCAGCCTGATGAATTTATAGAGACTGCATCACTTGATCCGACAGTCTCATTATTAAAGAATTTAATCGAAAAATTCTGCATTCAGTAGCAACCTATTAGGGAAAATAAGGTCTAACTTATATGGGTAAGATAACATCACTATTGATTATATTCACTATGGCACTTTCGCTAGTGTCATGTGCTACTAAGGCACCTTCAATTTTGCAACTCCCTGAATCTGTCACATCAGTGCCACTTCAAACAAGTGATTTAAAACAATTCATAGGTGAAACTATTCGTTGGGGTGGAACCATTATTGAAACAAAAAACAGTAAAGATAGTTCACAGATTATTATCCTGGGATATCCACTTGATAATCAAGCACGTCCCAAAACTAGAAGCCGAACGAATACCCGCCGGTTTATTGCAAACTTTAATCAGTTTATCGAACCTACCACCTATGCAAAAGACACTGAAATCACCGTTATAGGCAAGCTCGCTAGAATAGAAAAAAGCAAAATCGGAGAATTTAATTACGAATATCCAGTCGTTACTGTTAGTGCTCATGCACTTTGGCGTATTGCTGATGACTATGAATATGGTGGTCCCTACCGTTACGATTCATATTATCCAGGATATGGCTATGGCTATTACCCTTATTATTATCCTTACTACTGGGGATACAGTGGACATCTCCACCACTAATACTGATCAAACATTGATCAATCATCGAGCTCGCACATCACACTAAGCCACAATTCTGCTGAATTTTGATCAGTTATTACATTTTGACAACAATATAATCAAAATTCACTGTCATATCAGGATCTTATCTGCGATACTTATAGCAGATTCACAGATATAAAGTTAACGAAAAATGCTAAAAAAGAGCAACACTGAATTTGTTTCGTGGTTTAGAAGCTCCGCGCCATACATACACGCCTTTCGAAACCAAACATTCGTTATCAGCTTTGGTGGCGAAATGTTGATTGATGAGCAATTCTCAACATTAGTACACGACATCGCATTATTAAACAGCCTTGGTGTGCAACTTGTCCTGGTTCATGGTGCACGCCCTCAAATTGAAAAACGACTTGAACAGAACAATATCAAATGCCTATACGAAAATGATATGCGCATTACTAATGATGCCGCCCTACCGATTGTTATTGAAGCCATTGGCAGTAGTCGAGTTGAAATCGAAGCAAAATTATCGATGGGTCTGGCTAACTCACCCATGCACGGTGCATCACTAAGAGTAGTTTCAGGTAATATGGTATCCGCTCAACCTATTGGAGTTCGTAATGGTGTTGATTTTGCTCATACTGGTAAAGTAAGAAAGGTGGATACTGATGCTATTAAAAATCATCTGAAAAGCGATAGCATGGTATTAATATCACCACTTGGCTATTCCCCCACTGGTGAAGTTTTTAACTTACTCACAGAAGACGTAGCAATGTCAGTTGCTACATCCTTGCATGCTGAAAAATTAATATACTTAACCGATGTTGATGGCATCGTAGATGACAACAATAAACTATTACATGAACTCACACTCGCTCAAGCGAATGAACTATTAAACTCAAAAAATTCTAATTCCAGTGCATTTCAACACAGTATGAAAAGTGCCATTAAAGCGTGTTCCGCTGGAGTGAAACGCTGCCATTTGATTAATCGTCATATTGATGGTGCATTATTACTGGAGTTATTTTCTCGAGATGGAATCGGTTCATTAATCACAGCGGAACTATTTGAAGGCACCCGACAAGCCACAATGAACGATATTGGTGGTATCCTTGAAATTATAGCGCCACTGGAAGAGCAAGGTGTATTAGTCAGGCGCTCACGAGAACAACTCGAGCTGGAAATTGAACACTTCATCGTGACAGAGCGTGACGGTATGATTGTTGCCTGCGCATCGCTCTATCCTTATCCGGAAGAACACATCGCGGAGCTTGCCTGCCTTGCTGTGCATCCGGAATATTTTAATCAATCGCGTGGTGAAATTTTATTAAATTACATTGGGCGTAAAGCATTACAAAAAGATATTAAATCGTTATTTGTATTAACAACACAATCTGCACATTGGTTTTTAGAGCGAGGATTCGAATCAGCTAATTTTGACGACCTGCCAATGAAAAAACGCGGCTTATATAACTACCAGCGAAATTCAAAAATATTTATCAGAAACGTTTAAAATGAAAAAAACAATTATAAAAGACACTAACGGTAACACGAAACACCGTCCATTTCTGAAATGGGCTGGAAATAAATACCGTGTGTTACCCCATATTGAAGCCATATTACCCGAAGGTAAACGGCTTATAGAACCGTTTGCAGGATCAGCAGCTGTATTCTTAAATACTAATTATGCTCGATACTTAATTAGCGATAACAACCCTGATTTGATTAATCTTTATAAAATTTTAAAAAAAGATGGTGCAGATTTTATTAAAAAATGCCGTAGAATGTTTACTGAAAAAAATAATAATGAAGATCGGTATTATAAGTTTAGAGAAGAATTCAACCGAACCACAGATATTAACCGGAAAGCCATATTATTCTTATACTTTAACCGACATGGCTATAATGGCTTATGCCGGTATAATCAAAAAGGCGGGTTTAATGTTCCGTTTGGCCGTTATACTAAACCGTATTTCCCTGAAAAAGAAATGCTGTTTTTTCACAAAAAAGCACAAAAGGCAGTATTTAAACTATCCGATTTTTCAAGTGTGATGAGCAAGTCTCGTTGTGGTGATGTGATCTATTGTGATCCACCTTATGTGCCGCTCACAAAATCTGCCAATTTCACCAGCTACAGTGCCGGCGGTTTTAACGAAAATCAGCAAATTCAACTTGCTGAATTGGCAAAGGAATTATCAGTAAAAGGCGTTCCAGTATTAATTTCAAATCATAATACCCGTTTTACCCAACGCTCCTACCGTAGTGCCTTAACTGTTAAGCAGTTTAATGTACGACGATTTATCAGTTGTAAAGGTTCACAGCGAAATCAAGCCGCCGAGTTATTAGCATTATTTTAATTTAATTGATCTTAATCAAAAAGATATTTTTAAGATTTGTTCTATTTGTCCGCTAATTAAATAACAACATAAATAAGCGGGGAATAGATTCGAAATGGCAATAGATAAAACGCTATTTAAACGTCTTGGTGGTAAAGCAACTTTTATTAAAGTACATAAAATATTTTATGACAAAGCCTATGACGATCCCTGGCTAAGTAAATACTTTACCGATAAACCCCAGGAGTTATTAGAAAATCAGCAAACTGACTTCATGATCCAGTTAATGGGTGGCCCAAAATCCTATGGTGGTAAAACACCAAAATCAGCTCACCAACATATGGTTATCAGTGAGACACTTTTTGACTTACGTGCAGAATTATTATCGGATTCAATAAAAGAAGCTGGTATAACAGATGATTTAAGACACGAATGGCTAGCCGCTGATGCAACCTTTAAAAAAGCCCTGCTTAAAAGTAATGAAACGCAATGTATCAAAGCTTACCCTACCCAAGCTATTTTAAATTTCTCAAAGTAGTTAAATCACACATATTAAATAGCAATATGCAAACTTTTCATCAATAGATAACTGCGTTTTGCACTATTAAAATTATTTAACACAATTTATTAATTTAAGGGAATAAAATCCAATTATTTGATGTCATACATAGAAGCACAAAAAATAAAATTCTATTAACAAATTTTGGAGCATAATATGATTCGCCATATAAACACATTATCAATTATTTTTTTATTTTTTTCATCCGATTTTCTAATGGCGAAACAACAAAGTTCGAAAGCACCTAAAGAACCACAAAAAATGACCATTGATTTGCAACATATTAAAACATGGAACAAATTTACCGATTCACTGTATAAAATTCATCAACAACATTTAAAGCAATACACTATAAAATCCACATCTATTACTGGTGGTTACCCGGAAAATAAAGACTACTATATTGAAACACGATATTTTAATACTAAAAATAACCAGCTACTCAGTGTCGTTCAATGGGAAAAAGAAAACAAAAATAATATTCATAGCATCGAAATTTATAAATATGATGATAAAGGTCGAGTCAAAAGAGATTACCTTTCTGCCTATTTACCAAAATATCGTAATGCACCCATTCAAACTTTAATTAACATTCATTATTATAATGACCAATTACATTCATTTCGTCAGTATGATGCATCAGGGTATCTAATTTATGAACAATGCAAAGGTAAATTTTTTAATGAAAAAATATTATTATCAATTGATGAAGATGAATTTAACTCAGACATCATTGATAGTGAAGAATATTTAGCCTGTTTTAATAATACCAGTTCTACTGTTGGTAAATATATAAACCCATTGGAAGAACACCCTGAATTAATTATTAAAAAGATATCTAACAAATCACTTAATTTAACGCAGTTTGATGAACTTCAAAAAAGTGTCACGAATTATTCGAATAATATTAAAAACAATAAAAATACCGCTTTAAATTATCTGCTGCGTGGTGATGCGTATTTCAAACAACACGACTTTTTCAATGCTGTAAATGATTACAGTAATGCAATTAAATTAGGTAATCTTGATAAAGCCTATTTTGGAAGAGGAATGGCAAAAGGAAGGATGGGGGAAATTTTAGATGCGGTTTCTGATTTAAGCATTTATATTCAACGAAATCCTGATGATTCTGTTGGTTACACAAAACGTGGTGTTCGATATCTGTGGTTAGGTGATCATAAAAAAGCCGAACAGGATTTGAAAAAAGCCATTCAACTAGATCCAAAAAATGCTGAAGCTCATGATGATCTCGGCGTAATATTTGCTAGTCGCGGAGATCATAAAACTGCAAAAGCACATTTCACATCAACAATCATGCTGGATAGTTCGTATCAAAAAGGATATCACAATCTTGCCATGGTACATTTTATTAAAGGTGAGAATCAACATGCCTTGCAACGAATAGACCAGGCAATTGCCTTGAGTCCAAATTCTCGAAATTCTTTATTATTAAAGAGTGAAATATTATCGTCACTTGGAAGGGATAATGAAGCTCAAGCAATCTCTGAAAAAGCAGAATTTTTACCTGATGGAAATTGGTCTGAGAGATTACCGGTTAAAAAATAACGCGTTAGTCCGATAGCTTAATCACTCGTCAGCGATACTACTTTTAAAATTTCATCGATAGTAGTAATTCCCATTGCTATTTTTCGGGCACCATCAATTCGTAATTGTGAATTGCCCTCTTTTAATGCCAGTGCACGAATTTCACTAGCATCACTCGTTGGCGTGATTTTATGGCGTAAATCATTGGTTAGTCGTAGCATTTCATAAATACCTATCCTGCCCATAAATCCAGTTTGTCGACACTCTTTGCAGCCTACGGGTTTGAAGAAGTGTGCCTTACCACTCATACTATAAGGCTGAGTTAAACGTTTCCAAAGTGCTTCATCGACTTCATCAGGCTCTTTGCAATGTGGACAAAGTGTACGAATTAATCGTTGTGCCATAACACCAATTAAGGTTGCGTTTATTAAATATGGTGGTATTCCGATTTCACGCAAGCGAGGGATAGCAGCGGCTGAATCGTTAGTGTGTAATGTAGATAACACCAGATGGCCCGTTAATGCAGATTGAATTGCCATTTCGGCTGTTTCTTTATCGCGTATTTCGCCAACCATGATGATGTCGGGATCTTGCCTTAATAAAGTTCGAATTCCCGTTGCAAAGTCTAAGCCAATATTGTGTTGTGTTTGCATTTGATTAAATTCTTCAACCACATTTTCAATCGGATCTTCTACCGTGCAAACATTAATATCGGGGCTGGCGAGTTGCCGTAATGTTGAATACAACGTGGTTGTTTTACCTGAACCGGTCGGCCCGGTTACCAGAATGATTCCATGAGGTTGTGTTACCATTTCGTTCCAGGTTACCACGTCTTTTTCACCAAAGCCCATCGCTGTAAAATCTTTGGTTAACACATCGGGGTTAAAGATTCGCATCACGAATTTCTCCCCAAAGGCAGTTGGCATAGTTGATAATCGTAATTCAACTTCTTTACCATCGGGCAATTTCATTTTGATACGACCATCTTGTGGTCGGCGTTTTTCAACGATATCCATGCGGCCCAGGACTTTAATTCGACTTGCAACGGCATTCATTACCGGCATTGGCATTTCATAAACCAAATGCAATATCCCATCAATTCGAAAGCGAATATTGGCAATTTCACGTCGCGGTTCCATATGAATATCACTGGCACGTTGCTCAAATGCATATTGCAATAACCAGTCTACTACATGGACGACATGTTGATCATTGGCATCTAATTTTCCAGTCTTACCAAGTTCAACTAATTGTTCTAAATTACTGATACCAGGAATTTCATCTTCTTTACTGGCTGTTGCACTACGAATGGAGTGACTAAGACGATAAAATTCTTCTATATAACGCGATACATCAACGGGATTAACAAAGACCCGTTCTATTTCCAAACCGCCAGTGACATGTCGTAATTCAGTTTCCCAACTGGTTATAAAAGGTTCCGATACGGCAACAACAATTTTTTCAGTGGTAACTTCTACCGGTAATATTTTATAACGGTTAGCATAAGCTTGGGAGATAACCTGGGTAACTGAACTAACATCGATTTTTAATGGATCAATATGATAAAAAGGTAATGCGACACGTTCTGCTAACCATTCGCTTAATACAAAGGCATCGAGAATCTGATTTTTTTTCGTCGCATCACGCCATTCCTGTTGTGATATTAATACAATTGGATGAATATCGAGAGTAGCACTACTTCGTGCAGGGAAAATGACAGTGTCATATTCAGTCTTACCAACCCGACCATCTTCAAGCAACATGTCCATAACATCTTTTAATGTTAGCTTGTTGTCACTTTTAAACGTCGTTACGATTTTTTTTCGTTTAGTGTTTTTTTTCGGTATCGTGCTCATGCAATTAAAAGTTGTCCCGTTCCCGCAATCAGTTGAATACCCTAAAATTATAGATGATGTTTTGTATAATAAATGATGTTTATACTATTTAAGTCTTACCCGCACGTAATAATCCACCTAATCCGGCACCTATTAATATGTTTTTGAGATATTCCCGAATTTCCTTAGCTTCATGAAGTAATAGCGCTTCATGCAGGATTTTCTTGGCTTGCAAAATTGTAAAATTTCGAATAACCCATTTAACCTTTAATAAGCTTGCTGAGCTCATACTTAAGCTGTCCATTTCCATCCCTAACAATAATAAAGTCGCTAATGGATCACCCGCCAGCTCACCACAAACACTAACAGCCGTATTAGTGGACCGTGCCGCATCGACAATTTGTAACAGTGCCATTAATACTGAAGGGTGAAAGGGATCGTATAAATCAGCAACATTAGGATTATTGCGATCAATAGCAAGAATATACTGCGTTAAATCATTCGTACCGATGGATAAAAAATCAACTCTTTTTGCATACTCGGCAGCTTGAAAAATTGCAGAGGGGACTTCAATCATGGCACCAATTTTAGGCATTGTGATAGCCTCTCCTTCTTCAAGTAATTCATCATATGCCTGGTTGATTAAGGCCTTGGCTTCATCAATCTCATGTAAATTACTGATCATCGGTAATAAAATATTGAGATTATCGAGACCAACACTCGCTCGTAACATCGCCCGAACTTGCACTAGAAAAATTTCGGGGTGATCCAGTGTGACTCGAATACCGCGCCATCCTAAAAATGGGTTTTCTTCTATGATTGGAAAGTACGGTAATGATTTATCGCCACCAATATCCAGTGTGCGCAAGGTTACTGGTCGTGGTGAAAAGGGTTCTAATACCCGTTGATAAATATTTTTTTGTTCTTCTTCTCCGGGGAAACTATTTCGCACCATAAAGGGGAATTCAGTTCGGTATAAGCCAATCCCTTCGGCACCAGAATTTATCATGGGTTGAATGTCGGCAGTTAACCCGGAATTGGCATACAAGTGTATGCGAATTCCATCTTGTGTTTCGGCCGGAAGATTACTTAACTCCTGTAAATCTTTCGATAATTCTTTTTCTTCGTTAGCTAATTGCTGATATTCGGTTACGATGGATGTGGATGGTGAAAAATAAACTTTACCATTATAACCATCGACTATTGTACTAACACGATCAATTTGCGCTATTGGTAAATCAACAACACCCATCACGGCTGGAATATTCATTGCTCGCGCTAAAATTGCAACATGGGAAGTAAGCGAACCCGACGATGAAATTACGCCGACTAATTTTTCAATTGGAATATCGGTTAGCATTGAAGCTGAAATAGTAGCACCAACAATAATAGCATTATCGGGGATTTCTTTACTCTCCAAATCGTCACTCATCATATGGGTTAAAACTCGAAGCCCTAAATCGCGAACATCATCGGCACGCTCGCGTAAATACGCGTCTTCCATTTCATTAAAAATTTTTACGTGTTCTTCGATAGTTTCTCGCCATGCACCTTCGGCCCAATTACCACTTTTAATTCTATCGACTGTTGCGTCTATCATCGTATCGCTACTTAACATTAAATTATAAGCATCAAACAATGCACGATCTTCTGCGGGAATAACGTGCTCAAGACGTTGTGATAAATCGGATATATCCTGCTTTACGGTATTAACGGCTGATAAAAATAATTCAATGTCATCCTCTGGATTATCCACTGGCCGATCGGGAATTTTCATGATATCGGTTGTGTTAAATAGAACTACGGCGGTACCAAGAGCAACGCCACTGGCACCCGGTAATCCATTTAAAGGTCTGGAATCAAAATTTTTAATGACTTGAAAACTGCTTACATCACCACTCACTTCTGCGTGTGCGATAGCACCGGCAAGTTGTGCTGCTATGGTTACGAGTAAGGTTACATTGGATTCATCAAATTTCTTAACATCATGCTGTTGTACTACAATAACGCCAAGTACTTTTCGATGATGAATGATTGGTACACCTAAAAATCCATTAAATTCATCTTCACCCGATTCTTCAAAATAGACATATTTAGCGTGGAGTTTTGCATTTTCTATGTTTAATGGCTCAGCCCGTTTAGCAACAAGACTGACCAGGCCAGAATTAAAAGGTACTCGAACCATTAAAACCGATTCCGGTTTCAAACCTTCTGTTGCCATTAACACATGTTCTTTTTGAATTAGATCAGTTAAAAATACCGAACAGGCTTCAGCAGCCATTGCCTGTTTTATACGATGCACAATAATACCTAACGCTTCATCAAGATTTGGCGCTGAACTAACTTCAGTTACAATACGGCGTAAGGTATCTAACATCGTAATAATTTACTCTGAGTATGAAATATTAAAAATATTGGCCTTCTGCTAACAAGCCATTAAATCTGAATGTTACTAATTAGTTTAACTAATTTTATTTATTATTGTGTAGTACGCAACAGCAGTAATCCATGACTACTGTTAGAAAGAGCTAAGCTTGAAACAGACAGGCTTTTAAAAATGCTCGGGAACGAGAACAGAAACAGCTGAAATTATTAATCGTTAAACGCTGCTACACCGCTGAGACGATTACGATCAGGGTATAGTGATGATTCAAGTTCTTTTAGTGCCAGTTGATAAACACCTTGTTTGAATGATACTACCTGGTTTACCGGTTCCCAGTAATTTATCCAGCACCATCCATCAAATTCCGGTTTTTTTGACTTGGTAAAACAAACTTTTTGTTCATTAGAAACCAGGCGCAACATAAACCAAATTTGTTTTTGTCCAATGCACAGTGGTTTACGATCGTGATCGACAAATTGTTTTGGTAAATCATAATGCAACCAGTCGTTAGTCGAACCGATGATTTCGACATCGTTGGCAGACAAACCAATTTCTTCATTAAGCTCACGGTACATTGCTGTTTCGAGGTTCTCATCAGCACGAATACCACCCTGGGGGAACTGCCATGCGTCTTCTCGAATGCGCCGCGCCCAAAATAGCTGGTTTTTTTCATTACACAGAATAATACCAACATTATGTCGGTATCCTTTGGTATCAATAATCTGTGTTTTCTGAGTCATGTGTCTTATAGTACGCGTAGTAAGCAATTATTACAAAATTTTAGCGCTACTATTTTTTCATCTCAACAAATAAATTGCTGAATAAATAATGGCTTACGCGATATAATTAAAGAAACTCATGAGTATTGGATTATGAGCGAAAAATCAATTAATTAGATCATTTTAAGGAGTTCACGTGAGTTTAGCAATTTTTGACCTGGATCATACGCTTTTAGCCGGAGATAGCGATTATCTGTGGGGTGTTTTCTTATCAGAGCAAGGATTAGTCGATAAAGAATACTATGAAAGCAAAAATCAACAATTTTACCAGCAATACAAAGATGGAACGCTCGATATCTACGAATTTCATGCTTTCAGTCTGAAAGCGTTATCACAGCATGATATGGCACAATTAAAAATATACCACAAAAAATATATGGCAACTAAAATAGTGCCATTGATCACCCAATCAGCAAAAGATCTAATATTAAAACACCGTGAACAAGGTGATTATATTTTAATCATCACAGCCACTAACCGTTTCATTACTCAGCCTATTGCAAAGCTTTTAGGAGTGGATGATTTAATCGCCACGGATCCTGAAATCATCGATGGCCAATTCACCGGTGAATTATCGGGTATACCGTGCTTTCAGGAAGGTAAGGTTACTCGTCTTAAAGACTGGTTAAGCCAGAATAATCATAGTCTTACAGACAGCTGGTTTTATTCCGATTCATTCAATGACTTACCACTGCTTGAGAAGGTAACTAACCCGGTAGCAGTTGATCCGGATGATAAGTTAAAACAACATGCAATTGATCAACATTGGCCTGTGATTAGCTTACGTTCTTGAATAACTTAATGGCAAACTGCTTTTCAGGTAATCTGACTGGAACTGGACTGCACTTCTGATTCTGCATCCAGCCACTCTATCATAGGCTGCCACTCATCTTTATCTTTGGAAACTCGGCTATCCCACATTTCATAAATCCCTAAACCGCGTTCCGCGGCATGGACATAATTTTGTGAGTCGCGTAATTCGGTTAAAAATGGCATATCAAGAGTCGATAAAAATCGTTTTAATGATTTATAAACCGTGGTTTGTCGTTTTATTCGATTCGCAACAACACAAACCCGAACAGGATGCTGCCGAATTTTGGCTCCGAGTAACAACTCCTGAATAAAACGTGATACGGCATGAATATCAATCGGGGATGGTAATACCGGAATAATAACCGCATCGGTTTGAGAAACCAGTTTACACAGCTGTTCGCCATTAATACCAGCGGGCGTATCCAAAATTACTTTTTCAGTGCCATGGGGTACCCGATTTTGAAATGCACTGGTTTGTCCCATAGTGGTATTGGCATGCGCCTGAACACCATTAATAATCGGCTTTTCAAGAGAACGAACATTCAACCACTGAGTACTGGAACCTTGAGGATCATAATCCATCAGTGCGGTATTAAAACCTTCGTTGGCATAATAACTGGCAAGGTTTGTTGTGATTGTGGTTTTACCACAACCCCCTTTTGAATTTAAAATTAAGATTCGTTGCATTTATTTTACTGCTCTACATATTATCAAAATAACACTATTGGGGTTTGGAGCTAGAGCATTTCCTAGTTACTATAGCGTCCAGACATCGATATTATTTAAACCAACCACTATTAAAATAAGCCATTACTGACTAATCTAATCTGTACTTAGTACAAATTTAGTACAATTTAACATCAATACAGCAACAAAAAAGCCAACTTGTTAAATGTAACCATACTGATACCGTGAATTGAGACCCAGTAACGAAATAACAACAGCTGACTTCATTTTCACGATCATTTATCATAACCAATACATCTCGATTAATCAGCACTTAACTCACATTAAATGGATAAATACAGGTATTTTTGTATGAAAATTAAACATGGGTAACCGCCTTTCAAAAATTTACACGCGTACAGGCGATGATGGCAGCACCGGATTGGGTGATGGCAGCCGGGTAGCAAAAGACAGTGACCGCGTTGAAGCCTTTGGGACGGTAGATGAACTAAACAGTATTATTGGTATGGTATTGTCACATCAGATACCCGATAGCCATTCAGCACTATTGTCACGAATTCAGCATGAGCTTTTTGATCTGGGTGGCGAACTTTGCATTCCGGGGCACAGTGTCATCACCGATAAACACGTAACGCAACTGGAAAACGATCTTGATGCCTTCAATCAGGATCTACCGGCCTTAAAAGAATTCATTCTACCAGCCGGTGGCAAAGCGACTAGTTGCTGTCACCTGGCAAGAACAGTATGTCGACGTGCCGAACGGGTTATCGTACGCGTAGCAAGAACAGAAACGATAAATAGCCCGGTACA
>JBGMRJ010000012.1:6716-44205 GCA_048061315.1 Gammaproteobacteria bacterium | reverse complement strand
TTTTTAATTTTTCAAGTAAAGCGGCGTGCTTTTCAATCCAATGAACCATTAAAATTACAGCAATCGATTTATGCCAATACTCCGAAAGGAAAATGCCTGGTTAGAATTACCAAGCTAACCAAAGATACCGTTACTGTTAATGGCAACCATCAACTTGCCGGTAAAACGCTTAATATCGATATTACAATTATTAAATAATCCAAATGTTAGTTTAACCGGCACAACACGATAGTTGTTTGACATCTTTGTTAAAAGTTTGTGCTGTTAATTTTAAACCCTCAACCATCGTTAAATACGGAAACAGTTGATTAGCCAGTGAATCAATAGTCATTCGATTACTAATGGCCAGGGTTGCTGTTTGAATGATTTCACCACCTTCATTGGCCAGTATCTGACAGCCTACAATACGACCACTATCTTTTTCAGCTACTAACTTAATGAATCCACGGGTATCCATATTAGCTAATGCCCGAGGAACGTTTTCCAAATCGAGTGTTCGGCTGTCAACGTTAAGACCTTGCTCATTTGCTTGTTGCTCGGTCAGTCCAACCGTAGCCACTTGAGGATCGGTAAATACCACTGCCGGCATCACTGATAAATCTATCGCTACATCATCACCAGTCATGTTACGGGCTGCGCGTGTTCCTGCAGCGGCGGCAACATAAACAAATTGAGGTTGACTGGTGCAGTCACCTGCAGCATAAATATTTGCCACATTGGTACACATGTGATCATCAATCATTATCGCACCGCGCTTATCGGCTTTAACACCGGCCTTATCCAAACCCAAAGCGGCACTGTTTGACATACGCCCGGTCGCAACTAATAATTGATCGCCACGCACTTCACCGTTATTGGTTTTTAACGTGAATTGATTGCTTTCGTGGCTAACCGATTCTGGTGATGTGTGTAACATAACCGTGATGCCTTCATCTTCAAATACTGTGGTTAAACCTGCACCAATATCGGGATCTTCTTTTGATAATAACGTGGAACGAGCCAATACCGTTACCTCAGCACCCAGATGCCGAAATGCCTGAGCCAACTCTAATGCCACAACTGAAGCACCTAATACAATCAAGTGTTTTGGAATTTCATCGGCAATTAATGCTTCGGTGGATGTCCAGAAAGGTGTGTCTTTTAAACCGTTGATATTGGGTATCGCGGCACTGGCACCCACGGCTAATAAAATTCGATCCGCTTTTATCAGTTTTTCACTGCCATCTTTTTTGGTGACAATTAAAGTGCTGGCATCTTTAAACTTAGCCATACCGCGTATTAAATTAATTCCAGGATTGGTTTCGAGGATACTTTCGTATTTTGCATGCCGTAATTTTTCAACCCACTGCTGTTGTTGCTCCACCATGGCTTTTCGATTAATCGCTGGCGTATTTAAAGCCACACCTTTAACCGCATGATGTCCTTGCAAATGAGCAATAGTCGCACCACGAATTAAAATTTTAGATGGTACACAACCAATATTAACGCAGGTGCCACCAATCACCTCACCACCTTCAATAATAGTCACGGTTGCGCCCTGCTCGGCTGCTTTAATGGCCGCGGCAAATGCACCCGAGCCAGTACCGACTATCGCAATGTGCAGACCGTCTCCACCACCATTAACTAAAATGGCCTGATAGCCTTTCGATTCAATCGCTTTTACCAGAAGACTATTATCAACAGCACCTTGTGTTTCAACAGTTGCCTGTCCTTTATTATATGACACAGATGCTATTACGCCATCTAAAGTATTCAAGGCATCTTGTGCACTTTGAGCACAATGGTCACAAGTCATGCCGCTAATTTCTATGTTTATAGTCGTCATATACTATTCCTTGAATTTCTCCTGACTAATAAATTGAAAGACTAATTTTTCTTTAAACTTGATGGATATCCAGCATTTTTTGTTGCTTTTGTTAAGGCTTCAACGTTGGTTTTATCCGGATCAAAAGTTACTGTAGCCGTTTTAGTTTCGTATTCCGCTTTTGCTTCGATCACGCCGGGTACTTTCTCTAAAGCTTTACGAATAGTTATCGGGCAAAATTTGCAGGTCATGCCCGGCACATCCAGTATGACTGTTTTACTTTGTGCTGCTATTGCATTGTAAGAAAAAAGCAGCACAATCAACGGTATAATAATTTGTGGTAATAATTTCATTCGATTCATTATTGACTCCTGAGCTAATTTGGTTTTTATTCAAAAAATATTAATCCATAATAAGGAAATGTAACCAAGGCAATTAACACAACTGTTACTATCCAGAAAATAATACGTTGATTGCGCAAAGTACTCGGTATTGCACAGGCATCATCCGGTGCACACTGACGAGGCACTAAATACAGTTTCCTAAATGCTAAAAATAAAAATATCAGGGTAATTACAATGAATATTGGCCGATACGGTTCCAGTGCCGTCAGCATACTAATCCAACTGCCACCAATTCCTAATGCCAGTAACACTAAAGGTCCGATGCAACACAATGAAGCACCGATCGCTGCCGTTATCGCAGCAATCATGGAACCAATACTGTATTTTGACGTCTTAGTTGTAGATGAATCTGCCATACAATCTCTCCTTTACCTCTGAGTAGTGATAAGTATAAACTCTGTACCCTAGTACAGAGTCAAGATAATTTTGTATGTTGTGTATAATGAGGTGGACATACTAAATAAAAATAAAATAATACTGTATTTTCAACCAAGGAATTCAACATGATAGTACGAAGTGTATTTGTGACTGTTTCAGCCATTACCGTAGCAGCTATAGTTATTGCAACTCAATTTTGGGCCAACGCCAGTTGGTTATTAGTACTTATAGTGCCATTCATTGCACTTGGTATTTATGATTTAATTCAGGTAAAGCACACACTTTTACGTTTATACCCGGTGATTGGACACCTGCGTTTTCTATTTGAATCAATACGACCTGAAATTCAACAATATTTTGTTGAGTCAGATACCAATGGTCAACCGATTAATCGGGAATTTAGAGCACTAGTATATCAACGCGCCAAAGGTCAACGTGATACCCGACCTTTCGGAACAGTATTTGATGTCTATCGTAATGGTTATGAATGGGTAAATCATTCATTAGCACCAAAATCGGTAACAAACCACAACCCTCGAATTCGTTTTGGGGGGGCTGCATGCACCCAACCCTACGATGCATCGCCATTAAATATCTCCGCCATGAGTTTTGGTGCACTAAGTCAAAATGCTATTATGGCCTTAAATAAAGGTGCAAAATCCGGTGGTTTTGCCCACAATACTGGCGAAGGTGGTATCAGCCCCTACCATGAAAAATACGGTGGGGATTTAATTTGGCAAATAGGAACAGGCTACTTTGGTTGTCGAAATTCAGAAGGCGGTTTTGATGCGAATTTGTTTGCTGAAAAGGCGAGCCAAAAAAATGTTAAGATGATTGAAATTAAATTATCGCAGGGCGCTAAACCGGGGCATGGCGGTATATTACCTGCAGTAAAATTAACTCAGGAAATTGCGGATATTCGTCACGTAGCGATGGGGCATGATGTTATCTCACCGCCAGCGCACACTACATTTTCAAGCCCCACTGGATTGCTTGATTTTGTCGTGACATTACGAGAATTATCCGGAGGTAAACCCATTGGTTTTAAACTGTGTATTGGCAAGCCGTCTGAATTTTTAGCTATTTGTAAAGCCATGATAAAAACTGGTATCACCCCCGACTTCATCACTATTGATGGTGCGGAAGGCGGAACAGGTGCCGCACCTATCGAATTAACGAATTCCGTAGGAACACCGTTACGCGATGCTTTAATATTTGTTCATAGCGCTTTAATCGGCTGCGGCTTACGAAAACACATTCGCATAATTGCATCAGGAAAATCATTATCGGCATTTCACACTTTACGCTTACTGGCATTAGGAGCCGACACTGTTAATTCAGCACGTGCGATGATGTTGGCACTTGGTTGCATTCAATCACGTCACTGCAATCTTGATACTTGTCCTACTGGTATTGCAACACAAAACCCTTCACGGTATAAAGCCTTGCATGTGGATAATAAAGCAAAACGCGTTGCAAGTTATCAAGCATCGATAATTAAAAATCTTATGGAATTACTGGCAACAATTGGCTTAACCAGTCTGGACGAACTTAAACCTGAGCACATAATGCGCCGTGTGGAAGGCACCGATGCTAGAAGTTACGCAAAATTATACCCTTGTATTTTGGATCAATGTTTAATTAAAAATAAAAGCATCCCCGAAAAATGGAAAGATGCTTGGAATCAGGCATCGCCAGAACAGTGGTGACAAATTTCTGATTATTTACAGACAGTCTATTCCCCATTATCGTTTACCCGATAATGCTTCAACAATAGGGCAATGAAAATCGTCATTTTTCTTTTGGCAGGTCAAAATAAGATCAGCCAACACTTTACGCAGCTTTCGTAAATCTTTAATCTGTTGTTCAATATGGTCGCACTTCTGCTCCGCCCGAACACGAATATCACTACAATGGCCATCCCCCAATTCAAGCAGCTCACCAATTTCGTTCAAGCTAAAACCCAGGCTTTGAGCGCGTTTAATGAATCGAATGCGATCAACAACATCATCTGAATACATCCGATAACCTGTTCCCGGTTTTTCCGGTTCTTTAATTAAGCCTACTCGTTGATAATAACGAATTGTTTCAATGTTAACATCAGCGGCACGAGCTAAAAATCCGATTGTGAGTGGTTTGCTCATTCAGTGTTACCTCATTTCATCTCTGTTGTAAGGTACAGACTTCCAAAAGCTTAAATAGTTCATAATTAGCGCATTTAATTTTCTATACTATATATATGATTATTACCGTAGACACTGTTTTACAGCTATTTCCAATTCGGAAATAGTGATTGCTCCATGAATAAATTCAATATAATTATCATGAGAATTATCCAACTTTGTGGTATCAACCTCCCCATTGACACAATTAATTAAAAAACAAGCTTCGGTTGTTTGAATTAAACCTTTCGCTCGAATAAATTTCGCTTCAGATAACCACGAACTTAAAGCACCAAGATCAAATTTTTCCTCATTAGAAAAGCTAACAGTATGTGTTTGCCAATGATTCGATTGTGCCTCAGATATGGAGTCTGGCCGGATGCTAAAGGATTCTGTTTGATAGCGTGTTGCATGCGGGTAATCCAGCCATTGTGTTTTCAATCGACCCTTTAGTGTTGTTGTTACTAATTCTTTTTTAGGTGAAAATGATTTTGCTAAAGTATTAAACGCCTGCATATCGTATTCACTGGCTAAATCTGTTTTATTGGCGACCAATATATCGGCTATTTGTAACTGTTCTTTAAACAAATCATTATTCTGATAAGCATCTTGCAATAAATGCCGTGCATCTACCACACAGATACCGGCTTTTAAGGATAGTACTGATTTAAAATTATCAGCCTTTAATGTCTTTAATACACCTGCCGGATGCCCTATACCACTGGATTCAATAATTAATCTATCCGGCATGGTTTCGCGTAACAATCGATTAACGGCCATTAACATGGGTAAGCCCTGAGCACAACAAATACAGCCACCCGGAATTTGTTTTACCGTGATACCATTAGCCTGATAGATATATCCATCAATTCCAATTTTACCAAATTCATTAACCAATACAGCCCATTTTTCATTTTCAGGTTTATTTTCAAACAATGATAAAATAGCCGTTGTTTTACCAACGCCCAAAAAACCAGAGATAACATTAGTTGGGACATTTTGAATAGGTTTAGGCATTAAAAAATATTGATATATTAATTTCCAGATTTCAAAAATAATTTTATTTCTATATTTTTTCCGACCTCATATTGAACTCGTGCAATTTTTTGCTTGCCGCCAATCATAGGTTTTAGTATTGCAATTTCAACAGCTTTTGGTGCCGTAATTACTAACTTACCTAATGACTCAGCCGCGATATTACCAATCGACTCTATAACAGATTCATATTTTTTAATGTCACTACTGTTGAGATTAAATTTAAGTACCGGGCTCGTTTCGTAATTAGGAATTTGTAGTGTCGTCTCGGTTACTTCATTTAGCTCAACTAATTTAAAACCAGAATCCGAAAAAGCCCCTGAGAGTTGTTTCAAAGTGACTTTTGACTTACTGCGAAAATTAACGACACCCGATTTTAAATCCACATTGACAGTATCTGCTTTGATCTCAGGCAACTGCCCTATTTTTTTACTGACACTATAAACACAAAAAGCACAAACCATTCCCTTTACTTTGCCTTGATAGAGATGAGTATAAATCTGAGAATCAACTTTCTCACTTGCTAGAGCGGAAATACTATAAACAGCAAATAGTAGCACTAGGACGGTATTTTTTATCATTTTGGATTCCTCAAATTCAATATTGTTATTTAGACTAGAGCGGAAGATACACCTTCTGCAACACCTTATAAAATAATTTCAAAATAAATGACAATTTCTCTTGACTTGGAGCTAACTCCAACTTGTACAATTTTTATCAGTTTCAATATTAATTAAAATTAAATTGAACCTGGACATAACTCCAGGTTGTCAGAAGTACCAAGAACACAAAAATACAGGAGATTTATTAATGTTCCAAGCTAAATTAAAAACCATAGGGTTAGTGCTGTTATTACCCCTGACCAGCACTCCGGTGCTGGCTCACGATCCAGTATTTGGTATCGGGCCACACGTTTTATTTAAAGAGGGTATTGAGACCGCTATTAATCTGGAATCTGATAAAGCAGGGAATGATAAGGAAAAAGCTATCGCTTTAGAGATGACCTATGGTTTAACTGGTGATTGGGCTTTAGGCTTTGGTTTGCCCTATGAATTTAAAGAAGAAGGCGCCCAGAGCAGTAATGGTAATGGTGATTTCGCTATTTTTACCAAGTATCGTTTCTGGCGAGAAGATTCATTGGGTCTTCAGGAATCTGCTGCAGTATTACTTAAAGTGATTACTGATACCGCCGCTAGTAATAAAAATCCGGCTCTCGATAAAGGAACCACTGATTCAATTTTGGGTCTTACTTATGGTTATGAAGGACGCAAATGGTATCGCTGGGCTAGCGCACGATACCGATTTAACGGCACTAATAATGCCGGAGTGGATCGAGGTGATAAAATTCTGATTGATTTTGTTGGTGGTATTCGCCCCAATCAAACCGGTTACCGGGAAACGGATATCGTTTGGTTGCTTGAACTCAATAGTGAAATTGGTCAACGTGCTCAATCAAATGGTGCAGATCTGGTCAACTCCGGTGGTACTGAAGTCTTTATTTCTCCCGGTATATTTTGGACTAAGCGAAATTTTGCAATTAAGGCCGGAGTACAAATTCCGGTTTATCAGGATTTAAATGGCATTCAACAAGATTCAGATTATCGCGCCAAAATGACATTTGAATGGCACTTATAAATTATTTCAAATTAATATAATAAATAATACTTATATTTTTAACAGGAGTAGAACAATGAAAAATCAAATTTTAAAACAAATTTTAATCACTGTCGTTGGAATGATCTTTTTACAAAATGCATTTGCAGCGGGTACCCGTTACGAAATGCGAGTTGATGGCCTGGCCTGTCCATTTTGTGCCTACGGTATCGAGAAAAAACTTAAAGCCATTGAAGGAACCAGCAAGATTGATGTTGATCTCGATAAAGGATTGGTTAAAGTAAATGTAGCTGAAGGTACGGAACTAACTGAAGACAATATGAAAAAACTGTTTAACGATTCAGGATTCACCTACCGTAGTATGAAAAAAACGAATTTATAAAATCAATAACGCAATAGAAAAAGTACCATGAAGAAATTGAGTAGGAGATATTAAATGAATGATAGTACAACTGTAAACCGTTCCGATTTAAAAGATAAAGGGGTTACTATATTTACCTTGTTTACCACCACAGGAACTTTGGTCTGTTGTGCATTGCCTATAATTTTTGTCACCTTGGGCATGGGAGCAACCGTAGTAGCAATGACCAGTACATTTCCTTTTTTAATTACCTTAACACAGTATAAAATTTGGGTATTCTTATTTTCTGGTGCCATGTTGGCTGTGTCGGGATGGTTGATGTTTCGACCAGGCCGATATTGTCCGACAAATAAAGAATTAGCTCTAGCCTGTAGTAATGCTCATAAATGGAATAAACGCATTTACTGGAGTTCAGTCATAATCTGGAGTATTGGTTTCTTTGCTGCCTATATGTTACTGCCAATCCGTATTTGGCTTGATCTGTAAATATAATAAATTCAATGTTTAAAAAAATAATATTACAGAAAACACTTTTACTTTTACTCGCTTTATTTCTGCTGCCATTAGCAAACATAAGTTGGAGTAAGCCCAGTGAGCGAATAGAAATACAAAAAGTTACCGATAATGTTTATGCATTGGTTGGACAACGGGGTCCAATGTCGAAATGGAATTTTGGAACGAATGCAACTTTTGGTGTCATTATTACCTCCGAAGGTGTGGTGCTTATTGATTCTGGTGCGAGTGATCAGGCTGCGCGCTACATTCATAAGAACATTCAAAAAATCACCAATAAACCCATTGTTCTTGTTATTAACACCGGCAGTGAAGATCTGCGTTGGTTGGGTAACACTTATTTTAAATCATTGGGAGCAAAAATTATTACCAGTAAAACAGCTCTGGATGATCAAAAACAACGAGCCGATAATTTATTATTAAGACTTGATGACTATATTTTTCCAAAATTTTCTATCGGAACCACTGATACCTATGCATCAGAGATATTTGATAAAATCAAAAAATTGACTATTGGTGATACAACATTAGAGTTACATTATTCCGGCCCGGCTTATTTACCGGGAGATTTTTACGTTTGGCTTCCAAAAGAAAAAATTGTATTTAGTGGTGACATTATATCAACAGAACGTATGCTGGCAGTTTCCAGGGATTCAGACACCGCTTCATGGGTTACGGCTTTTGAACAAATAGAAACTTTACAGCCGATTCATGTCATACCTGGTCATGGTCATGCTACGAATATGACCAAAGCACGCAAAGATACCTATATTTTCTTAACGGATTTACGCAGTGCTGTAAAAAATTTCCTTGCTGAAGGTGGTAAAATAGAAAATATCAGCACGTTAAAGGAATACCCACTATCCCCTTATGAACGCCTAATCGGTTATGAAATGCTACTTGGCCGTAATGCTCTGCATGTCTATATGGAAATGGAGTGGGACTAATAATTCAAAGAGGATCTTTTTCATCATTAAATCATTTAAAAACAGTAAGTTAAGTGCTGTTACTTACTATTTGTAATACAAAATCTAATGGTAGATTCTGTGGAATAAGTTGGCAGTTGATTTTCCTTTGGGCTCTTAGCGTCTTTGCGGCAATATTTTTAATAAAAAGCTTGATCTGGAGTCAGCTCCAGACTGTACTCTATAATTATAGGTGCTATTAAATCAATTTACTGGAGCAAGACATGAGCATTTCAATTGAAGTTTTTTCATCACCGGGTTGTGGTAAATGCGGCCATGCTAAAGACGTTTTACGTAAACTCGTTACTGAATTAGGTGAAGGATTATTTCAGTGGCGTGAAGTCAATATACTTGAAGAAATGGATCATGCAGTAGAAATCGGAGTTATGTCGACACCCTCGATTGCTATTAATGGCAAACTGGTTTTTAGTAGCTTACCAACATCAAAAAAATTACGTGTTGAATTAGAACGCCAATTATCAGCACAACATCAGAGTAAGGCTTAAACATGATTACCTTATTATTACTCACTGCCGCATTACTTGGATTATTAGCATTTTTTGAGCCCTGCACAATTGCAACACATACCTTATTTTCTGTACGCATCCATCAATCTGAAAATAAGCAATGCTGTCAAAATCTTTTGTCCGTCTGGTTGAGTCGCTCTGCTTTATTAATTGGTCTCTTTGTTCTCTCTGTTTTACTATTTGATACACCACAGTGGGGGCCTATTTTACCGAGTGTTATACTGGCTGCAATGGCCGTAATCTACGTTTTATCACGATTTACCTATATCCCTGTACCACATCTGGAGTTTTATAAATTAATACCACGCAGTAAATCAGTACCCTATTCAGTTCAACTGGGATTAACCTTACCTGCATGTACTTTGCCATTAGTAATTGTCACCGCCGGCATGGTTATTACGGTAAATTCTATCGGCTTTGCAATCATTGCGGCGGTGTTATTTGCAAGTTTATTTACATTGCCTATGGTGATAGCAGCTTATAAGGGAATGGATGGCGATGGCCAACAATTATTAAATCGTGCCGCGAAAGGCAGCCCGTATCTAACAGCCGTGTTATTATTAGGCACTGCATTATTTTTACTGGTACCCTCACTGGATATAAATAACGAAACTCTAAAAACAACTTTACAAACAGCCAGTATTGGCGGTATCGGTATCGCATTTTTAGCCGGTTTGGTTTTTAGCTTTAATCCAGTATCCTTTGCATCTGTCCCGGTAATGCTGGCCTATGTCACAAAAGCCCATGAAGAAAAAAGAGCACTGCTTATGGGAGGCGCATTTGTTAGCGGAATGATCACTACCCATGTAGTCTTAGGCGTAGCCGCTGCTTTAGGAGGTGAATGGGTAAAAAGTATTATGGGACGTGAGTGGGGATTATTACTCGGACCATTATTAATAGTTATGGGGCTAATGTGGGCCGGGTGGATAAATATTCGCGCACCGTGGTTTGGTGTTCGTGGTCGCAAGGTTACCGGAATCTGGGGTGCGTTTTTACTCGGTATTCCGTTTTCAGTTGCTGTGTGTCCGTTTTGTACGCCTGCACTATTAGTGACACTAACAGCAAGTGCTGCAATTGGTTCTGCCAGCTTTGGTTTTGCGTTATTATTTGCCTTCGCAATCGGACGCAGTATCCCGATTATTATTGGAGCCTGGAGTATGGGGTGGTTAGAATCGTTAAACATATTATCTAAACACCAACGTGGTTTAGAAATTACGGCGGGGATCACACTGATAATTACCGGCTTGTATTTACTAAATGAATATTTCTTTATTATAAAATATTAAATAATTAAATGGCTATGTATCGAATAGGTGAAGTAACTAAAATGCTCGAACTTAGCGCAGATACGCTGCGTTATTATGAAAAAATTAATTTACTTCCAAAAATTACCCGGAGTACATCAGGCGTTCGGGAATACAATGATAAAGATATATCATTACTCAAATTCATTCGTCGTGCTCAAAAAATGAATTTTTCGCTGTCCGAAATTAATGATTTAATTCAAATGCGAACTGACCCACAACATGCACGTGATGAGGTTCGATTACTAACAGCTCAAAAATTAAAAGACATTAATACGTCAATAGATGATTTGACAACTCTGCGTAATGAATTGCAGTTATTACTAAACCTTTGTTTTGGTAGTGACGATAATTGCCCTATCATAGAATCTATGGAAGACTCTAATATTACAAAGGAAGATTAAATACCGTTGAAATAGAATTAGTTATTTAAGCTCTTTACCTTTTTGTTTCGCTTCCACAAGAATATCATATGAAGAAACTATCACGATAGCTGCTATGCTTATACCAATTAAAATATCCGGAAACCCGGAGTTTAAATAATAAACAAGGACAGCTGCAATCAACACTCCGATGTTTGCAATAATATCGTTTCTGGAACAAATCCAGGATGCCTTTATATTAATATTGCCTTCCCGAAAACGGGACAGTAGCCAAAATGAAATTACATTCACAATTAATGCGATAAAACCATAGATACCCATCATTTTAAAATCGGGAGTAGTAAATAAGACTAATCGATAAATTGCTGATAACGCAATTCCTAAACCTAAAATAAGTTGGATTATCCCACTGCTCAATGCAGCATATACTCTCCATTTCTCATGCCGTTTCAAAGCAAATAAGCTTAATGCATATATAAAGGCATCAGCAAACATATCCAATGAATCTGCTAATAATGCAATAGATTCACTGAATATCCCTGCTGTAAACTCAATTAAAAACATTCCAAAATTAAGGACAAATACAATTTTTAAAATTCGAATTTCAATTTTTGTATCCGGTGTTACTTCACAATGACATGATGATTCATTGTCTGACATAAAAAACCTTATTGATATTATTTACAATTTTAGTCTAATTGATAAAAGCAAATAATTACTAATACATAAATTATTCACTTTTAACGCCTAGTGGTGCATTATGATGCGCAACACGAATCGTATTCCCTTTAACCGGTGTTTGATTTAATGTCTGTTTAAATTTTGCATAGCGTGATTTTTTATTGACTCTATATATAGCAGTCTCAGTAGTATTAATAGACTTACCATTAACATCCAGTATTGAAATATCAACATGTCCTGGAATAGTCAATCTACGATGCCTGCCTTTATTTGAAACTTTCCCATTAACAACATAACCTTCGGTGATTTTTAATAAATTCACTCCACTTATATTGACTTTACTGGATTTCACTGTTTCTATTTTGAAATCATGACTCACTTGCGCTAAAGCATATCCGGAAAAAAAGAATAATACAGTTGAGCTAGATGTAATTACTAAAGATTTTATTTGTTTTTTCATTTTCATTTCTCCTGATTATTTAAATCTATAATTTTTTTTAAAGCCATAATATTAAAGTTCATATTTTCCACGCGAAAACTTAGCGTATAAAATTGGTAACACAAATAATGTTAAAATAGTTGATGTAACTAACCCGCCAACCACTACCGTGGCTAATGGTCTTTGTACTTCTGATCCAACACCTGTTGCTAATAACATCGGAATGAGTCCTAATGCAGCAATACTGGCTGTCATCAAAACAGGTCGAAGACGGGAAAGAGAGCCTTCTACAATTGCAGTAATCAGATCAACACCATTTTCGAAACGCTGATTAATGGCATTAACCAAAACAACTCCATTTAGCACCGCTACTCCGAATAACGCAATAAACCCAATGGAACCAGGCACTGAAAGATATTGGCCTGAAATAAATAATGCTGCAATACCGCCTATTAAGGCCAGAGGAACATTTATCATAATTAATAATGCCTGACCAACTGAATTAAAAGCAAAATACAATAACAAGAAAATCAATCCTAACGACAATGGTACAACAATCATTAACCGTGCCTGGGCACGCTGTTGATTTTCAAATTGGCCACCAAAAACGATACTATAACCCGTTGGTAAGTCGATATCGGATTTGATACGTTGATCTATTTCAGTAACCAGACTACCCATATCACGATTCTCAACATTAGTCTGAATTACAACACGACGTTGTACATCATCTCTTCGAATTTGAGGTGGCCCCGATTCAATTGCAACTTGTGCAATCTCACCCAGTCGAACCCATGCACCAGTAGTTGATTGTATGATTAAATTTTTAATCGCCTCAATACTGTTACGTGATTTGTCTTCAAGTCTGACATAAATATCATAGCGTTCATTACCATTAATAACCTGTCCGGCTTCCTGACCACCAATCGAATCACTTACTAGACTCATCACTTGTTGCACGGATATCCCAAAACGCGATAATCGTTCTCGATTTGGGCGAACAACCAGTTGAGCTTCTCCGGCAATTTGCTCTAAAGCGACACCGGTAGTACCTGATATCGATTTTACCAAACTCTCAATTTCACGACCTTTTTTAACCAGCATATCCAAATCAGCGCCAAATAATTTAATCGCAAGTTGGGCCTTCACACCTGATAATAATTCATCAACCCGCGTTGCGATGGGTTGAGAAAAACTAAATAGTAATCCCGGATGAACCGACATTTTTTCTTCCATCAATGACTGTAGATCTTTTCGATTACTTGCTGAAGTCCAGTCACTTACCGGCTTTAGACCAATGAATATTTCAATATTAGACACAGGCTCCGGATCACCACCAATTTCAGCACGTCCAACTCGGCTCGAAGTATAGAGAACTTCTGGAAATGTCATAATTTGTAACTCAAGCTTTTGTGCGACAGTCAGCGCCGTATTAAGACTCGAAGAAGGCGCGAGTGTTATTCTGACATTAATAGTTCCTTCTTCAAGTTCAGGAACAAATTCTGTTCCCAAAAAAGGTACTAATGCAATCGATGCTATAAATAATGCAACAGCACTGGTCACTATTTTACTTTTCATGCCAAGTGCTTTCTTTAAACCTGCTTTATATTTTGCCTGTAGCGGTTTGACTAATGGACTATTTTTCTCAATAACACCACGTTTAAATACATAAGTCGCTAATGCAGGTATTACGATTAGTGCAACCAACAATGAAGCAAACATTGCCAATACTATAGACTGTGCCATGGGCTGGAAAAGTTTACCTTCAACACCTTCTAATGAGAACAATGGTGCAAATACAATCGCGATAATCAACACTGCAAAGAATACTGGACGCGCCACTTCTTTAGCCGATTCCTGAATTCGAAGAGCAATACCATGATCATCATTTGCGGCATCAAACGGGTGTTCATCATTCAGTGCAATCTCTTGCTTTACTTTGTCATGATGGGTTGCATCCGGAGTTGCCAGATGCGTAAATATGTGTTCCATCATAACCACTGAACCATCAACCATCATACCAATGGCAATTGCCAAACCACCCAGTGACATCAGGTTTGCAGAGATTCCCCAATACGCCATTATGATTAGAGCCATACCAATGGAAATAGGTATCGATAACAAAACCAGTAGTGAAGCCCGTAAATTCATTAAAAATAACATTAGTATGATAATGATAAGTACAAATGCTTCTAAAAGCGCTTTCGTAACCGTACTCACTGCTTTATCAACTAAATCAGATTGATCATAAAATGGCTCAATAATAACGCCATCGGGTAAAGCCTGTTGAATAGCAGGTAAACGATCTTTAATGCCGTCAATAGTTGCTTTAGTATTAACACCCATTCTTTTCAGCACAATACCAATAACAACTTCACCTAATTGCTGCGGTTGGCCTTTTTTCGGGCCATCCAGATAGCGGTTAGTCATGGTAACTGCACCCTGACGAATTTCAGAACCGAATTCAACATCAGCCACATCGCGCACCCTTACAACCGTACCATCCTGATCTTTTAACGGGATATTACCAATATCCAATAAACCATTTTCACCGGATCGTATCCAGCCAACACCGCGAATCACGAGTTGTTCGGCACCACGATCCATATACCAACCACCTGCATTACGATTATTTTCTTCAATGGCTTCACTAACATCACGTGGACTCAATGCAAAACTTAATAATTTTTTAGGATCAAGTTGCACCTGGTATTGTCTAACCTCACCACCAAATGAGAGCACATCGGTAACACCATTAACTGGCATAATTAATAATTTTACAATCCAGTCATTTAAACTGCGTAAGGTGAGTGCATCAAAATTACTCCCGGGTTTTGCTTTAATAACATATTGAAAAATCTGACCTAAACCGGATGTGTTTGGTCCCATTTCCGGGGTTCCAACACCAACGGGAATTTGTTCACGAGCAGCTTGCAAACGTTCAAAAACCAATTGCCGCGCAAAATATATATCAGTTCCTTCTGTAAATACGACTGTTATGCCCGACAAACCGGTTTTTGAAATAGAACGTACCTCTTGAACATCGGGCAAGCTATACATCACTGCCTCAATAGGAAAGGTAATTAATTGTTCCACCTCTTCTGAGGCTAAACCAGGTGCCTCGGTATTCACGGTAACCTGAACATTAGTTACATCCGGAAATGCATCCAGATTTAATTTTGGAAGAATAAGGAATGCTGCAAATAATCCGGCTATTAATGCCAACAGCACCAATAATCGGTTATTCACAGATATATCAATAATTTTATTTAACATACTATTATCCTGAATTAATGGTTGTGGATTTCAAAGCCGCTTTTCGCGATTTCTGACTGAACAAAAAAAGCACCCTTCGTCACGACTCGAGTGCCCGGTTTTATACCGGTAATAACTGCTTTGCCATTAATTATTTTTACCAATTCAACTTCTTGTGATTTAAATTCCTGTTTTTCTTCTGTTTCAAAAAAAATCTGCCAATCACCATCTGAACTTCGTAGAACAGCATCTTCGGGAACAACTAGTGCCTGAGTTTTTTTATTCGATAAAATAAAGGCAGTAACAAACATACCCGCATGTAATTGATCATTTATATTTTCAACTTCCATACGAACTGCAAGAGTGCGGGTAGCTTGATCCAGAATATGATGAACTTGAGTAACAGTTGCCGCTAATTTCTGAGAGCCGGAAACTATTTCTGCTGAATTACCCGTGCTGATTAATTCCGCCTGATTAGGATTTAAATGTGCTTCAACCCACATAACTGATTCATCGGTAATTGATACCAAAATTCGACCGGGTTCGATTAGCTCTCCAATAATAAATTCATCTTCTATTATTCGACCCGCTAATGGTGCTAATAACTGAAAAGTACCATCAGCCAGTTTGCTTTTAGAATCCTTCGTTAAAGCATCTATCTGAGCCTGAGTCATACCGTAAGAGCGCGCTTTAGTTAACAGTTGTTTCCAATTTGCACGTGCTTCTGTGTAACGACGCTCGGCAACAACTTTACGTCCCAGTTTTTTCACCCGATTCCACTCTCGTGTGGCAACGAGTAATTGTCCCTGAACATCAGCCATATCCACACTGGACAGAGTAATTAATGGTTGCCCTTTAACAACTTTTTCACCAAGAACAGCATGACGCGCAATAACCTGAGCATTTATTCTGGGTGTTATTTTTACTGTCTTATAGTCATTTAATTCTACTTCACCGGGAGCTCTTATTGTTTCACTAATTTCTTGTAGTTCCAGTTTTGTTACTTCAATATCGGCTGCTTTCATTTGTTCATCGGTAAATTTAACGACACCTGATTCTTCTTCATGCTCGCCGCCGCCGCCATGACCGCCACTTTTCTTTTCTTCATGCCCATGAGAATCGGCTTCACCATGTTCATTACTTTCGTGTGAAGCTTCATTATTACTATCGCAAGCACTTAGCAGTACCAGGCTTAGAGAAATTATTAGTATTTTTTTAATATTCATTTTGATGTTTCCACTATATTTATGTTTAACCAATTGATGATACTCGCGGTTGAATTCATCCACTCAAATGCGCTTTGCCACAGTTTGCCTCGTAGCTCCAACCCTGCTGTCTGGGTATCGATTGATTGCTTTAGCTGCACTAAATAAACTGTTGTGCTCATATCACCTATTTTCCACAATCGCTTAATTAATTGTAATTGCTGTTGAATACTTGTTTTACCATTTTCACGCCACGTTACCCAGGCTTGTTGTAATAAGGCATATCGTTGAGTTCTGGATAATACAGTCGCTCGTTGCTCACGATAAAATTGTTGAGCTCGATATTCTGTCTGGATAAGTTCGTGTTTGGCAGCTTGTACTTCAGCTGTAAAACTATTTCGAATATTTAAAGGAATAGATAACGTAATACCCGTAAGCGTTTCTTCATCTTCTTTACCACCTCTTATCGCTATCGTTGGATCCCAACTTTTTTCACTTTGACGCAAATCAACTGTTTTTTGCGCACTGGATACTTTAGCCCGTTCTAAACGAACAGCAGGAAGACTTAATATAAATTTTTCTTTATCCGCGGGTAGTTTTGCATCGGGTAGGTTGTCAGGTAAATCCGGGATATTATTAAGAGGCTTACCTAACAATGCCCGTAAGTGTTCTTTTGTCGAACTTGCATCTGATGCTGCCTGTGCATAGGTCATAATGGCTTCACTGTATGCCAGACGAGCCAGGTTTCGCTCAACCAGATTAACATCACCTGCCGAATGTCGTTGTTCGGAAATCGTAGCAAACTCTTTCATTAATTCCAGATTCTGCTGAACAAGTAAAAATATTTCATTACGGGTGTGTTGCATTGCCAGTGCAGAAAGTAACTCAAAAACCAGTGATTGTTTGGCGATTTCAAACTCAGCATCGGCTTGTACTAACTCTGCTTGAGCAACACTCGTTCGAGCGCCTTGTTTATCACCAAAGTCTATTGTTTGACTTAACTGTAACGTGGATGTCTTAATATCGGTTTTTTCTGAATCTATCTCAAGTTCAGGATTATAAAGCGCTTGATCAGCAGCTCGTAAATTAGCCCGTGCCACTTCTAAACGGGCACGTTCCTCTAGCAAACGAGGATGATCTACTACCACCGAGTTAATAAATTGTTTTAATTTTTCCGGTGCTGTCTGCGTTGCAAAAGACAGAACAGGATTAATCGATTTATCTGTTACTTCACTAGCAGAAACTATCGTGCATAACGGAAGCATTAATAACATAAATGTTATTTTCGTAATATTATTCATGAAAAAAATCCTTAACTTTTAAAAATGAGTTACATCAACACACCACAATAATGTGAGGCGTTAAACTTCTTACAGCAGGATTTATACGTTTGGTGGAGGTGTTGCAGGTTGATAGATTTGAGAGGATAGGATTCCCGAACGAAGCGGCATATATTGGCTACTGATTATTGGTGCCTTAAAAGTACTATCGGGATAAATACCAACAAAGTGTGATGCGCTATGACAACAATCATCAGAATAATCGATATCGATAGGATCGTTATCCTGATCTTGATCAAGATTATGATTCGTTTGAAATTGCTGAACCAGTAAACAATCAGAATCCATGGACATTGCAATATTGCTGCCCAATAATAAAATTATCGAAATAAATACGAATAGCCGTTTCATTTACGCAGTGTAACCAACATTTAACACAATGCAAACCTACATTTAGGGATATTATTATAATTTTTCATACACATGCTGAGACATGAGAGACTCACATTAGTTCAATAAATCAATTTATGAAATAAATTATTTCACCTAATCATTTAATATTGCTAGATTTTATGTTTATGACTTATTTTATTGGAGGGTATTATAGTGGTTATATACGATATCAAATATAAATAACGTAATTTGGTAAAAACTAGAATTAAGTGTTCTTATGAATTCCTGACACGAATGATAACATCAACATCAGCAATCGCAGTATTCAATGGTAATTGCGGTACTGTATTTAAATCAATTTCTGCAACTTCGATATCGGTTAAAATTCCGGTATCAAGATTGTAAAAGTGATGATGCTTTTGAATGTTTGAATCATAAAAAACTTTTGAAGGATCAACAATAACTTCTTTAATTAAGGCTTTTCGAGCAAATAAACCCAGGGTGTTATACACGGTTGCCTTGGAAACAGCCGCACTCCCCTCATTCACCTTGTCAAGAACCTGTTCTGCCGATAAATGTTGTGGCTTTTCAAATAAAATTTGTGCAATTTCCACACGCTGTTGTGTCGGTGTAATATTGCGACTCTTTAGACGTTTAATTACCGCATTTTTCAGAATAGAATGGGATTCCATTGCCTGGTAATTTGAAGTCATATCCGTTTTTTGTTTAATCTCATTAAGCATAACTTAGTATAAACCATGTTTAACTAGCAATACTATCAGGGTAACTACTAATACGGGCTATCATAATCCCGTATTATGGTAAAAGTGTTAAGTTATTGAAATAGCTAATTTAATTGTAACTTATACCGCTAATGGACACTGATATGGCAGTATATTTAAGATTGGCGGCTTGTTTAGCATAATATCACTCAATAATTGAGCCGAAGCTAACCCCAATATTATGCCATTTCGATAGTGGCCACTATTAATGTAAAACCCAGAAATTTCCGGATGTTTACATATATAAGGTATACCATCAGTTGTTCCCGGTCGCAAGCCAGCCCAATGAAACTCAACTGGATATTGCGCCAAATCAGGTGCTATCGAAATAGCTGCTTTTAATAAATCATCATGGGCTTGCTCGGTGGTGCTTTTATCAAATCCAACAAATTCCAGGGTACTGCCAATTAATATTCTGCCATCTTTACGGGGTATCAGATAATGGCCACCATCAAGAATAATGTGTTTTAAGGTATTTGGTGGGGTTTTAATAATCATCATTTGACCGCGCACCGGATTAATATCCACACGTGTTTTTCGTTGCGTGGATAAATTCTGTAACAACGCACCACTCCATGCTCCGCTCGCAATAACTAAATTGCCTGCAGTAAAATCACCCGTTGAGGTTCGTATTCCGGTGAATTGCTTATTCTTTGATTTAATTTCTAACACTTCACAATTCGTTTTTATCGGAATATCAGACAACACCATTAGCTTATGAAGTGCTTTTACCAGCCTGGGATTCCGAACCTGACCAATGTCTGGTAGCCAAAGCGATTGCCCTTCGATATCACTCGTTAAGGGCTCAATTTCATGTGCTTCAGCTTCTGAAACAAATTTAGCACTATTATTATAAACATTAAGCCAGTTTTCTATTTCGGGTTTTTGATCCTGGATATTACGAATTAATAAACCACTGGGTAAATGTTCACAATCGATACCGGTATCGTTGTTAAGCTTGTTTAAAAATTCAGGGTACCGTAATTGGCTCCAGCGAGCCAAATCGTTAACAGCATCTGAATACCGCCAGGGATACAGTGGCGATAAAATTCCACCACCTGCCCAACTCGATTCTGTACCAACCTCACTTTTATCAAGCAAACACACAGACTGACCTTGTTGTGTTAAAAAGTAGGCGCTCATCATACCGATAGCACCAGCACCAACAATAATAGTATCGAACACTAGAAACCCCTCTCACAGAACCCATTTTTTACAATCTTAATAAAACATTGCAATTTAAACACAAAATTAGCCAACGGTATAAACTGATGAAATAGTGACATATATCACACAAGTTAACGTAGTTAATATAAGGAAATTACACTTTATCTGGTGAATTAAACATCACATCGGAGTTTACAGGACAAAGTTTATACAACAGGCTATAAATTAAACATAACGAAATTACGCGCAATGGAACTGCATTAATTGTAGGAAGAAAAATGCAGAAACATTCAGGTTTTACCATTGTCGAGTTATTAGTCACCATGGCTGTATTTGGAGTGCTTGCCGCAATTGCATTTCCACAAATGGCAGGCTTTTCTGATAATAACCGCCTAGTCAGCCAAGTAAACAACCTTTCCGCAAATTTACAGTATGCACGAAGTGAGGCCATTCGCCGTGTGCGTAATGTCACCATTGAAACACTGGATGGAACAGCAAATTGGCACAATGGTTGGCAAGTTTATGTTGATACTGACAATAGTGGTACAGCAGGAGCAAATGAATTACTTCGAGTAGTCGCAGCATTAGGCGCTAACTCATCTTTCGTTGCAGCCGGTGTTATTCCTAACCAGGTTATCTTCACACCAAACGGTCGATCCAATGTTGCCGTAAATGTCGGTGAAATATTTAAATTATGTCAAACCAATCGCCCTGCCGGAAACTTTGGTAAAACATTAACACTATTTCCAATTGGGCGACTAACCGTTACGCCTCAAACAGCTTGTCCTTAATTTATAAAATTATACAGTGAGTTATAACATGAAAGCAGTATTAAAAAGACAATCTCGAAATCAACACGGTTTTACCATGATTGAAATTCTCATCGCATTCATAATTTTATCTGTGGGTGTCTTGGGCCTCGCCGGGTTACAAGGAGCATCAATAAAAAGCAGTAACACGGCCTATATGCGTACAGTGGCAACCACTCAAATTTACGATTTTGCTGAGCGAATACGTTCTAATACTAAAGGACACTTACTTGCAATTGATGGAGGCGATAATGTTTATAACCAGCTTTCCGGAATACCAGCCTATGCAAATTGTAACATTGCAACAAATTTACCTTCAGCCGGTTGTGATACTAACCAACTTGCTGTTCGTGATATCGCATTATGGAATACAGAAAATGCGCGAGTCCTTCCAAATGGGCAAGGAACAATTCGTCGTGCAGGTCAATCATTTATCATTACAGTTTCATGGGATGAAGATGGTCTTGGCTCTGGTTTCACAACGGATGGTTTTGGTTTTCCTGTCTGCGATCCACTTGTAGCTAACACATTAAAATGTGTTCAATACCGAATAGAACCTTAAAGTAATTACTAAACTTGAAATATAATTGATGAGAAAGATTATGAGATGTCAAAAGAAAATAACAGGTGTTACCCTGGTTGAATTACTTATTGCGATGGCGATTAGTTCAGTCCTATTAGTTGGTGTTGGTTCAATTTACAGTAACACTAAACGAACTTATTTTGTGCAGGATGAATTTGGTTTATTACAGGAAAATGCCCGCTATGCTCTTGATGTATTAACAAAAGAAATTCGTAATGCAGGATACATTGGTTGTAAAAGCCTGTCATTACTAAGCCCTAATAGCATCGTAACAAATGCAGGTGCATTTGGTGGTGTTGATTTCACACCACAAAATTTTATATTGGGTCATACTAATTCCGGTGGTGTTACAAACCCGCCTTTCCCCTCACCATCGGCTAATATTGAAGCGAATACTGATGGCCTCACTATTCGCAGAGCCTCAAGTTGCGGCGGACACTTAACCGGAAATACTGATCCTAATAATGCCAATGTCCAACTCACCAGTAATTGCGGTTTTAAACAAAATGAAATTGTGATGATCACGGATTGTCAAAGTGCAGACATATTTAAAATTACAAATAATCCTAATGATAATGGCGGTAATAATGCAATCACGCTCGCTCATAGTAATGCCGGTAATACTACTAATAAATTAAGTAAAATATACGGTAATAGCGCAACCATATTCAAACTTGAACGTAATACCTATTTTATAAAAACTGATCCAGTTTCAGGTAATCCAAGTTTATACGTACGAGGTTTAATGTCGCAAGGTGGTGCTTACGGTGTGTTTGAAAACCAAATTGCCGATAATGTTGAGTCGATGTTAATTGATTATGGAGTGGATCTTGATTTTGTACAAGATAGTGATAGTACTGAAGTTGGCGCAGACACCTATTTAACAACGCCTCAAATTGAAGCTTTGGGTATTAACCCATTAAATAGTAACGCCACGCTGTGGGCTAGTGTTGTGAATTTACGAATCAGATTATTAATGCGAAGCAATCCGGTTTCAAACCGCGTACGAAAATATGATTGGAACGGTGCAACGGTAACACCTGCAGCAGGAGATTATCGAATTAGACAAGCATACACCGTGACCATCAATCTTCGGAATCGAACACCTTAAAATAGAGCCAGATACTATGAAAAATACAAACTTAATATACAGTAATAAGCGATTTCAATCTCAGCGTCAAACTGGTGCAGTATTAATTATTGGACTCATTTTGTTATTTTCGCTCACCTTACTCGGTGTTGGTGCCATGAGTACCAATTTAATGCAACAACGAATGGCAACCAATATGGGGGATGCAACATTAGCATTTAATGCATCAGACACACTCATTCGACGTGAACAAAAATGGTTAAGATCACAACCAGATGAAGCCGTGTTGTTAAAAGCCGATTGTGATAATAATACGCAATGTATCTATTTTGCCGGTCAAGATAAAAAGAATATTTTAGTAACAACCTATAATGAAGAATGGTGGAATTCTGCTGCAGTTTTAACCCAGGCATGGTGGGATGCCAACGCCTATGAATATTGTTGTGATCCAATACCGTCTGACCTCGATAATGTTTTATTAGACCCTCGAATCGTTATTGAACGTCAACAGTATGAGCAAGACAGTCTGGATTTAGGAACAACCTCTTATCCGACCGGCGTGACTTATTATCGACTAACAGCACGAGGTACTGGTTCTACCAATTTATCCGAAGCTGTTATTCAAGCCACCGTTTCCAAACGTTGGAATTAATAGATTAAACTTAAGTAGTAGAGAATCCGATTTAATTGAAGATTTTCATTGTAAAAAATTAGTTAGTTAACTGGAGAGATCCAAATGAAAAGTTACAAATTCAACATCACTAAAGTATTTATCAGCAGTTTACTAAGTATTGGTTTATTACAACCAGTTAGTGCAGCAACGTTGAGTATTCCGGATTCACCTCTTACAGTAACAACATTTACTAAACCAAATATCATGTTCTTACTAGATGATTCAGGCAGTATGCGTAATATGACATGGGATCCAGGATATGTTCCAACAACAACTTATAATAATTGGAGTCCCGCAGGCGCTGGTTGTAATTTGGGCTTTTGGTGTGCCGATCAAGGCAATGTTTATTTAAATCCACCTGGTGGAAATGCTGCACGAGGTATGCAACAAGGTGGTTGTGCCGCAGGTCATAAAGAAGGAAATTTTGGCGGTAATACCCGCTGCCTTCTGTTACCCGATCCCGAATCTCCAAGCACCGGATACAATGGTAGCTGGTATAACGGTAACTACTTAAATTATCTCTATGATACATATGGTGTTAATGGAGGCAGTGTCGACATTTCTGCAATTATTCCCGGTATAAGTAGAATGGACGTGGCAAAGACTGTTAGTAAAAATGTAATTAATAGCTCAGCTGGTATGAAATTTTGTTTACAATCTTTTGAAAATACTAATATTAATGTTACCTGCCAACCTGATACAACTGCTGGTAAAAAACTGGTTACAGATGATATCGATGCTTTAGATCCTAGTAATTCAACACCATTAGCTGAAAGTTATTATGAGATAACTCGATATTTTCGTGGCCTTGATGCATACAACAGTCCTATCTCTGAACGTTGTCAAAAAAATTACGCTATTGTGGTAACAGATGGTTATCCAACAAACGATAATAATTATCCAAATAATGATCCTGACGATCCAACAACGATTATACCAAATTGGGACGGCCTTGCTCCAGCGACAACAGTAGCAGATTTTACAAATAGCACTATACCTCAATTCTCAGATGGTTTTTCACCGCAAGTTGGAACAGGTGAAGGAGCATCACTTTTTCTAGATGATATGGCTAAATTTGCTTTTGATATTGATTTTAGAAGATCCCCTATAACAGCGAATTCTAATGGCGGTCCTTTGGACAGCTCAGGGGTAAGCTTTGATGCTACTGATTATCCACAACAAAATTTAGTTACTTTTACAGTTGGTTTTGCTGTAGATAATCAAATGCTACAAGATGCAGCATTCTATGGAGATGGTACATATTTTCAAGCAAGTAACTCAGCAGGGTTAACAACTGCACTCACCGGGGCATTAACTGATATTCAAGGTAGAACCAGCGCCTCTGCTTCAGTTGCAGCAAGTTCAGGATTTGTCAGTAGTGATACCGGAATATACTTTGGTCGTTATAATAGTGGTACGGCTACAGGCCAATTGCTATATTATAAAATAGACCCCGTTACAGGACAATTAATAACTAGCGGTACTGGACCTGCCGGATCTATATGGGATGCTGGTGCAGTACTACCCGCTACCGCAGGGCGAAATATATTTTCATATAATGGCACTAGCCCTGTTAATTTCAAATGGTCTGCTACGCCATCAGCTACAACATTAACTGCTGCACAATTTGCAACATTAGGCGCTAATGCCAACGATGAAGAAAAAATATTAAATTTTATTCGTGGCGACCAATCATGTGAAACATTATCCGGAGCAACGTGTAATTTTGGTGCTAAAGATTTACGTGATAGAGTCAGCAGACTGGGAACCATTGTAAATTCTCAACCATTATTTGTTGGCCCGCCAACAAATCTATACCCTGATAAATGGGGAGATGGTAGTGCAGGCATACCTGAAAATTGCAGTGGCTGTGAATATTCATCTTTCATTAACAAGACGGCAAACTTAAATCGAAAACACATGGTTTATTTTGGAGCTAACGATGGCATGTTGCACGGAATAGATGCTGCAACCGGAGTAGAGCAATTTGCTTACATTCCAGCTGAAGTTATTCCAAACTTAAGTAATTTAGCATCAATCAACTATACACATGAATTTTATGTTGATGGCTCAGCCAATGTCATTGATGCTTTCGTTGGTGGAAATGGTGGCAGCTGGTACAGTGTATTAGTCGGAAGCTTAAATAAAGGCGGCCAAGGTATATATGCATTAGATGTTACCGACCCAACTAAATTTAATAATCCAAATGATGTTGTGCAGTGGGAATTTACAGATGCAGTTGATGCTGATTTAGGCTATACCTATGCCCGTCCTGCCATTGTTCGAATGCACAATGATCAATGGGCTGCGGTATTTGGTAATGGTTATAATAACTCAGAAGCAGATGGAACGCCTAGCACAACCGGCACAGCATCATTATTTATTGTATTCCTGGAAGGCCCAACAGGAGCGGGTAGTACATGGCAAAGCTCAGATTACATTAAAATAGATACTGAACAAGGTTCAGTTGCAACACCCAATGGGATTGCCTCTGTTACACCAGTTGATATTGATGGTGACAAAATTGCTGATTATATTTATGGTGGAGACTTATTAGGTAATATGTGGAAATTTGATGTTACTAACTCGAATACGGGTCAATGGAAAGTAGCTTATAAGCAAGGGAGTGTACTTAAGCCACTATTTGTTGCTCAAGATGAAGCAGGTGTTCGACAAGCAATAACAACTCGTCCTATTGTTGCCAATTCCGGAATAGGTGGCTATCAATTATTTTTTGGAAGTGGTCGATATCTTGATGCATCAGATGCTAGTGCCGCAAATGCAACCATTAAAGAACATTTCTATGGTGTTATTGATTTTGATGATGGTTCCAGATATACAACATTAACTGGCTTTACTAAACAAATTGTAACAGTTGAAAAGAATATAACCTTAACAGATGGCACCGGTAGTTCAGCGACATCTACAATTCGACATGTATCAACGGCTGGTAATAATAAACCGCAGAATTGGTTTCTGGTACTACCCGATCAAGGTGAACGTCAAACTACGACAGCAGTTAAACGTGGGAATAATATTGTATTCGTTACTAATACACCGTCAGCTGCAACCTGCGATTTTGGTGGAACGAGCTGGTTAATGGAACTCGATACTCGCGATGGTAGTGCGCCTCAAACATCAGTATTTGATTTAACCGGAGATGGTAAGGTTAATGGTTATGATTCTGATGATGATGATAATGATGAAAGTACTCCGAGTAAAAATCCAGCCGGACGTCGATATGATGGTAAATTAAGTAGCCCTACTATTCTAGCTGGAGAACAAACCGATAAGAAAATTATGACTACTTCTGCTGGTAGTGTCCAGGTAATGACTGAAAAGAGCCCTGCTGGTGCCAATAGAAGACACTCTTGGCGACAACTACGATAATTTTATTTGGAGAATTACGATGAAAAAACAATTATTAACACTATTATTTATTGTAACGACAACAATTTTTTCAATTAATAGTTATGCTGCTGATTCTTCAGCGTCTGGTCAGATTGATCAGGTAAACTATAATAAGCTTGATATTAAAATTAATGGAATGCCTTATAAATTATCAACTACTGTAAAAGTACATGGCCTTAAAGGTAATAAATTTCTTGATGTTAAAAAATTAGAATCAAAAATGGATGTAGATTTTAAATATAAAACTAAACGAGGCATTAAAACTATCACGGAAATTTGGGTTAGATTAGTCTAAATAAAATTAACTATCGAGTTAAATACTATGAACATAACTTCTACTAATATAAAAACTAGAATGCATTTGCTGAAACACCAACGCGGTATGACATTAATCGAGTTAATCATCGTCCTTGCCATTGTAGTCATTCTTGCCACAATTGCATTTAATCTACTGGGTGGTCAAAAAGATAAAGGCTTACGGGGTGAAGGGGTTAGCGCATTAATGCTAGCGATACATGGGTTTGAAGCATGTGGACGTGATAGAGGTGGTGATTATTCTCTCTGCGCTATCCCTGCGGCATTAGTTAATTCAGTTAATAATCGCTTTGTTGTTACTGTCGCAGCCCAAAATGCCACATCATACACACTTTCTGTTACCAGACTTACCGGTGTTGATGAACAATGCACAACACTGTCAATCAATAATCTCGGACAAAAATTTTTTACAACGTCAGATGGAAGCGGCACAATGGCGCGTTGTTGGAGTGGAACTTAAATTATTTTTGTTGCAATTCTTTTGGTAATGAAAATACGACTTTTTCAGTGATACCATTAATTTGATCAACTTCTTTAGCTCCCCATTCCTGTAATTTTTCAATGACACTCTCAACCAAAAGGCACGGTGCTGAGGCACCGGCCGTTAAACCGATTTCACTTACATTATCAAACCAGTCCCGGTTTAATTCAGTTTCATTATCAATCAAATAAGCCGGGGTTCCTAAACGTTCGGCAACTTCCCGTAAACGATTGGAGTTTGAGCTATTGGGTGAGCCAACCACTAAAATAACGTCACATTTATTGGCAAGCTGTTTCACTGCATCCTGACGATTTTGAGTGGCATAACAAATATCATCTTTTTTTGGGCCTTTGATATTACTAAAACGTTGTCGTAAGGCATTGATAACTTTTGAAGTATCATCCATCGATAAAGTGGTTTGGGTAACAAACGCAAGGTTATTGGGATCATCTACCTCTAACGCCAATACATCCTCGGTGGTTTCAACTAAATACATTTTGCCACCATTACTAGTATCATATTGGCCGAGTGTCCCTTCTACTTCAGGGTGTCCGGCATGACCTATTAAAATACATTCATGACCGGATTGACTAAATTTAGTAACTTCCATATGCACTTTTGTCACCAGAGGACAGGTTGCATCAAAAATTTTTAGATTTTTTTGTTGTGCCTGGGCCCGAACTAACTGTGAGACACCATGAGCGCTGAAAATAACGATCGATTTTTCTGGCACCTCATCAATTTCTTCTACAAAAATAGCACCTTTAGTTCGCAAGCATTCAACAACATATTGATTGTGAACGACTTCGTGACGAACATAGATTGGAGCACCAAACATATCCAAAGCAGTTTCAACAATGCCGATAGCACGATCAACACCGGCACAAAAACCTCGGGGATTAGCGAGTAATACATTCATGGTCTGGATTTTATCATATTTTGACGTATTGATTAATGCCAAATTTAACAAGTGATTATAGTATTTATTAAATAATTGTTTTATATGGGTATTAAACAGAAACATCAGCAACAAACCACAATCCGCTATAGCTGACGATTAATTTCCCCTGTTTTAGTTCACCATTTCCAGACTGTAATTTTTCAAGTTTGTGATGTTTCCATATCTGGTACTTTAATTCGCCCATGTTTAATTCGGGATATCGAGCTTCAATGTGTTGCACTGTATTCTCATAAATCATAGCCCAGACCACACGGCAGTTTTTTGAAAGTCGATAACGTGTTTCTGTTGCGAGATTATTAAAACAACCCAATTCATCAGCTGTTATTTTAATAGCACCATCATTTAAATTTAGCAAAACATTAAACCAACCCGAAGCCAGATTAGCTTGCTGCTCTTTTATAATTAGAGATTGATTTAGTGCCGATACCCGTTTGCAAGCATCGAGATAAGTAACAGAATGATGGTTTTTTGATTTTAACTCGAATACGTTATCGACTTCGAGTAGTAATTCTACATGCTCAAAACGCCCTAACGGCAATTCAGAAGCCCAACCTACTTTGAAATAACCATTTGCAGTATCGCTGCGTATCACCAGTTGATATGTGTTCACTACTTAACGTCAAGTATCTCAACAAAAAACTGTATTGTATGACCGGCTAATGGATGGTTAAAATCGACTTTCACAATATCGTCTTTTATTGCTGTTATTGTTCCGGGAACTTCATCGCCGGACGGAGTCGAAAAACTGATGATAACGCCTTCTTTAATACCCATCTCATCGTCAAATTCACTACGCGCCATTTCATGAAAGTTTTCCTCATCAGGGAAGCCAAACGCATCTCTGGGTTCGATTTCCAAGGTTTGTTTTTCACCGGCTTTTAATCCATAAAGAACCATTTCCAGTCCTTCTATCAACGTGCCGTCGCCCATTTTAAAACTCAATGGTTCATCGTCAATAGAACCATCAGCAACTGTGCCATCTTTCAAGCTTAAGGAAAAATGCATAACAACTTCGCTGCCTACATTGATTGCTTTCTGGTTTGCATTTGTCATAGTGATATTTATTTTACGGTTTCAGTTTTAGAGTGAGATGAATCTTTTTTAATATTACGTATCATGTCTATAATTAACATTGCGGCTCCAATACTGATAGCAGAATCAGCAATATTAAATGCCGGCCAGTAAAGTTTATGCCCATCCATTTCAATATACACATGAATAAAGTCGATAACATAACCAAATAACAATCGATCAGATACATTACCCAATGCACCACCAAGAATGAGAGCCAATGCAATAGCCGTCCATTTTTCAGTAGCGGATAATTTTCGAATCCACATAATAATAAAACCACTAACGGTAATGGCTATTGCAGAAAAAGCCCAACGCTGCCAACCACCGGCATCATTCAAAAAACTAAATGCAGCACCACGATTATACATCAATGTAAAATCAAACAGTGGCATCACTTCAACACTTTTACAGGGGTAGTATTCGCATAGAATAAGATACGCTACTGAAATTTGTTTTGTTATTTGATCCAGCAAAACAACCAAACCGGTGACCCATAAATATTTTAACATTGTCTATCCTGTTTCATTAAGCAAAAGAACGCGGCTCGCCGCTACCGTCAATATTTGACACACAACGTGAACAAATTTCCGGATGCTTTGCAACTGAGCCAACATCATCACGATGGTGCCAGCAGCGAATGCATTTATCATGTGCCGATGCTGCAACATCGATCCAGATTTCATCATTAGTCGATAAGGTTATGTGTTTGGCATTTTCTGGTGGCGTTTCCACTAATTGAATACGGGCATAAGATGTGATTAATACAAAACGTAATTCATCTTCAAGTTTTGCCAACACATCATATATTTCACGGCCGCAATACAAATCCACCTCAGCATCGAGTGATGAACCAATTTCACCAGCGGTACGAAGCTCTTCCAATCGTTTTGAAACTCTATCGCGAACTTCCATTACCAGTGCCCAATAGCTTAAGTCCATATCGAAATTATTATGTTTCATTTCAGGAACGCGATACCAGGCATCTAAAAATACTGATGCGGCACAACTATCAGCACGCTGCCCCGGGATAATTTTCCAGATTTCTTCTGCGGTGAAGCTCAAGATTGGCGACATCAAACGTACCAGGGTTTCAATTATATGAAACATGGCGGTTTGAGCCGAACGCCGCGCCAGGCTATTACCTTGAGTGGTGTATTGTCTGTCTTTAATAATATCCAGATAAAAACCACCTAACTCGATTGCACAAAAATTATGAAGTTTCTGATAGACATTATGAAATTCGTAAATATCATACGATTCTATAATGTCATTTTGTAATTGTTGCACAGCTTGTACCGCCCAAAAATCCAGAGCCAGCATGTTATCCGGTGCCACACTATCGGTTGCAGGATCAAAACCATCCAGGTTGGCTAATAAGAACCGCATGGTATTTCGAATACGGCGATAGGCATCAGACATGCGTTTTAGTATTTCATCCGACACTGTCATTTCAGTTCGATAATCGGTTGCAGACACCCATAGGCGGATAATATCGGCTCCGAGACTATTAGCCACTTTTTGCGGTGAAGTGACATTGCCTTTGGACTTCGATTGTTTTTGGCCTTTAGAATCAACCGTAAAACCGTGAGTTAAAACCGATTTATAAGGTGCACGATTATTCATTGCCACTGAGGTGAGCAATGATGACTGAAACCAGCCACGATGTTGATCGGAGCCTTCCAGATATAAATCGGCAATCGGATTTTCACCCAATTCAGCCCGTTGATCCATTACGGCAAAATGCGTCACACCGGAATCAAACCAGACATCGAGGGTATCACTGAGTTTATCGTATTGCTCTGTTTCTGAGCCAAGTAACTCAGAGGCTTCAAGATCAAACCAGGCATCAACGCCTTTTTGTTCTACTTTGAGTGCAACTTTTTCAATTAACGCTTTAGTATCTGGATGTAACTTGCCCGATTCTTTATTAACAAATAACGGAATAGGCACGCCCCAGGTACGTTGTCGTGAAATACACCAATCCGGACGATTGTTTACCATCGATTCAATTCGAGCTTCACCCCAGGATGGCATCCAGTTGGTTTTTTTAATTTCGACATTGGCTTGTTCGCGTAATTTATTTTGTTCCATGCTGATGAACCACTGTGGTGTAGCACGAAAAATAATGGGCGTTTTATGTCGCCAGCAATGCGGATAACTGTGTTGTAATGCTTCTTCGTGAACCAGATTATTCACCGCCAATAACCGCTCAATCACTTTCGGGTTTGCTTTGAAGACATGCTCCCCACCAAAAAATTCAGTTGAGGCTAAAAACACGCCATTGGAATCGACCGGGTTTTCAACCTGTAAGCCATAACGCATCCCAACCACGTAATCGTCTGCGCCGTGTCCCGGAGCAGTATGCACTGCACCAGTACCGGCTTCAGTTGTAACATGCTCACCTAAAATAACAGGAATTTCACGTTTATAAAATGGGTGCGCCAGTTTCAGGCCTTCTAAATCTTCACCTATACAGGTCGCTACGATCTCATAATTACTTAATTCGTATCGAGCAACGTTAGACGATAATAAATCTTTCGCTAATATTAAATACTCGGGCACATGGTCAGCAACACCATCACACGAGATCACGACATACTCTAATTTGGGATTAACGGCTACTGCCTGATTAGCCGGTAGTGTCCAGGGTGTGGTTGTCCAGATTACTACAGAGACACGATCATTCTTGATTTGTGCACCCGCTGCCATTTTGCATCGTGCTTTTAATGCTTCGATATCCAATACTTCAAAACGCACGTCAATTGCAGGTGAGGTTTTATTTTCGTATTCAACTTCGGCTTCAGCCAAAGCAGAGCCACAACTGGTACACCAGTGCACTGGTTTTGAGCCTTTATGCAAATGCCCGGCATCAATTATTTTACCTAGGGCGCGAATGATATTGGCTTCAAATTTAAAATCCATTGTTAAATAAGGATTTTCCCAATCACCTAACACACCAAGTCGCTTAAATTCTTCACGTTGGCCATTGACCTGCCGCTGTGCATACTCGCGGCATTTAGTGCGAAAAACTTCAGGTGTCACTTTCACACCGGGCTTACCGATTTTTTTCTCAACCTGTAATTCAATCGGCAGACCATGACAATCCCAACCCGGGATATACGGTGCATCAAAACCATTAAGGGTTTTAAATTTGATAATGATATCTTTTAAAATCTTATTAACAGCATGACCAATGTGAATATCGCCATTTGCATAGGGAGGCCCATCGTGCAAAATAAATTTTGGCCGACCTTCACAGGCTTTTCGAATTTGGCCATAAAGATCACTCTTGTGCCATTCCTTAACCCAGTTAGGTTCTCTATTGGCCAAATTGGCTTTCATTGGAAATTTGGTTTTTGGTAAGTTTAATGTCTCTTTATAATCAGTCACTGTTTTATCTTTATTTAAATTACGTTGATATAAATTGAAGAGCACACAAAAAAATTAATTGCTAGCACCACGGCTATGAATGTTTAAAAATTTTCTATTACTTCAAATCGCCTATTATTCAAAATTATGTTTATTTATTAATTCGTTCTATTTTTCAAGAACAACTTTGCTTCCTGCACATCATTATCAATTTGAACTTTCAAATCATCCAGATTATCAAACCGGATTTGATCCCGAAGTTTATGCAAAAAACTAACTTGCAGGTGCTTGCCATAAATCTCACGATCAAAGTCAAATATAAAAACTTCCAATAGCGTTTTTGTGCCATTGACAGTTGGTCGGTTACCAATGCTGGCTACGCCTTCTATTGGTTCACCATCAAGACCAAACACCTCCACAACAAAAATACCCTCCATTGGAGTAACTTTTCGGTGTAAAAATATATTGGCCGTTGGAAAACCTAATTCTCTCCCAAGCTTATCGCCGTGAGCCACCCGGCCACTCATGCGGTAACTTCGCCCCAATAATTTTTCGGCATATTGTAAATTACCTTGCTGTAATGCCTGCCGTACCCGGGTGCTACTTACCCGCTCACCATCAATTTCAAAAGTGTGCATGTTAACAACCTGGAAATTATGGTGTTTTCCTACTTGCTGTAACATTTCAAAATCACCCTGACGATTATGACCAAATCTGAAATCATCCCCAACCACCAGATATTGAATGCCTAATTTTTCAATTAAAATATTATTAATAAAATCCTGAGCCGACAGGGCTGCCAGTTTTTTATTAAAAGGCAAACTTAACATTGCCGTTACTGAAAAACGACTTAACGCCAAATACTTTTCTCTTAAACGCAATAATCTGGCCGGCGCTTTTTCGTGAAGAAAATACTCCATTGGTTGTGGTTCAAAACTAATCACCACCATCGGTAAATTCAGTTCGGCTGATTTTTCAGCCAATTGGCCTATTACAGCCTGATGTCCCAGATGCACACCATCAAAATTACCAATAGTTGCAACACAACCATGATGTTTTGCTTTGATGTTATGACTGCCGCGTATCAGCTCCATCTTAATTTAATCCAGTAAATCCAGTTCAACTCGTTTAAGTGCAATATTATATCAAGAACCGGGCACTAACCGCATTCGGGTTTTACTATTTTTAAGAAATCCCGTTATGAGTTAGTAGGTTTACGAAATATACTGAATTTCACACCCACCAGTTTCAAAATCAAAAAGTAGCTTGTAATGCCCGATAATACACAAATACTTAAATTCAGAACTTTTGACGTGATACTAACACCGGTACCAGTCCATTGTGAAATATCACCCACCAGAAACCACAGAACAAAGCCCATTACCGTACAAGCAATAGCGACTTGCCCCATCAACCGAGCCCAACCCGATTCACGATGATAAATACCACTAACAATAAGGCCCCGTAGTAATAGACTGGCATTGATACAGGCTGCAATGGCAGTTGCCAGTGCTAAACCGGCGTGGGGTCCTTGCCAGTTAAACACACTCCAGAAATAAACAAATGTCAGATTGAGAATAATATTAACGCCCATCGCAATTAGGCTAAACCGGACCGGACTGCGAGTATCCTTCCGGGCAAAATATCCTGGTGATAATACCTTAATCATAATAAAACCAATCAAACCGCTACTGTAAGCAATTAAACTGTAAGTGGCCATGGTGACCGAGTCGCTTGTAAATGAACCATGTTGAAATAAGGTGCTAATTAAAGGCCCGGCCAGAATAATCAACGCTATCAAAGCAGGTGTGCTAATCAGGAGAACCCAGCGCAAGGCCCAATCCAGCGTATGTGAAAATGCCTGTGAATTAGAATCACTATGATGCTTTGACAGACTCGGTAAAATAACCGTTGCAAGTGCTATTCCAAACACCCCCAGCGGAAATTCAACCAGCCTGTCAGAATAATACAACCATGAAATACTGCCATCCTGCAGATTGGAGGCGATCATCAAATCGACCAGTAAATTAATTTGAACCGCTGAACTGCCGATAATCCCTGGAATCATTAAATGCATGATTTTTTGTACTTTTTTCTGCTTCCAGCCCCAACGCGGCCAGTGCAATAAACCCAATTTGGCAAGATAAGGTAACTGAAAAGACAGCTGCACAATACCGGCAACAAAAACACCCCAGGCAAGTGCTACCACTGGCCGGTCCATCTGCGGTGCTAAAAATAAAGCTGCCAGAATGAAGCTGATATTTAGTAACACCGGGGTAAATGCCGGAATCGCAAATCGACCGTAGACATTTAACACACTGCTGACCAATGCCGTTAGTGAGATAAATACAATATAAGGAAAAGTAATTCGCAACATCTCAACTGTGAGGTCGAATTTTTCAGGATTATCCGCAAAACCACCCAAAGTGAACGCCATCACTACAAATGGTGCCGCGATAACTGCCACGACTGTAATCAAGCTGAGTAAGACTGCCAGAGTGCCTGCAACATCACGCACTAATTGATTAACAGCCGGATCACCTTCATTTTTAACGTCACTCAATACCGGCACAAAAGCTTGCGAAAATGCTCCCTCAGCGAATAAACGGCGCAAAAAATTCGGTATCTTGAATGCCACAAAGAAGGCATCAGTAACATGACTTGCACCAAATATGTTGGCAAAGACAATGTCACGCACAAAACCCGATATCCGGGAAATCAGTGTAAAGCTGCTAACAGTAAATGTGGAACGTAATAGGCTCATTTAGATACTTTTTTTCAGAAATATTTTATTTTCATGCCTATAACAATAAGGGAATTATCGCTATTTTGCAAGAAATTACAATAACTTAGAGATATTCAGTGACACTCAGTGGATAAGCTAATTTAGTAAAATAACCCCGAAATATTTGATTCCAGACGCAAAAACACGCATAATGCGCAGCTCGAAAAACACAAGTTAGGAGAAGGCTTTGGCCAATTCACCACAATCTATTAAACGTGCTCGCCAGGCAGTAAAACGCAGAGCACACAATACTGGCTTACGCTCACGTATGCGCACCTTTATTAAAGATACTTTAAAAGCCATCTCAGCCGGCGATAAAGACAAAGCAGCAGCTGCCTATAAAGAAGCCGCTCCTGAAATTGATAAAATGGCAAACAAGGGTCTAATTCACAAGAATAAAGCTGCCCGCGCTAAAAGCCGTTTAAATACTCGAATACGGACTATGTAATCAATAGATATACTGAATTTAGTATTACTTTAAAAACCGGATTAATTTCCGGTTTTTTTTTGCCTCAAATTAAAAATAAAGTCCGTAAAATCCAGAAGCATTACTTTCCTCTTATCGATATCATCCGCAGTGAAAATATTACAGTTACGCGCATCCACAATTCGAAAATCCATTACTCATTGAGTAACTCTATAATCTAGGTCAAGACCAGATTATCACGATTAATCAACTCCGGTTCGCCAACATAACCCAATATCTGTTCCATTTTAAATGTTGGTTCTGCCATAATTTTGATTGCTTCATCGGCATTATAGTTTACTAATCCACGAGCGATTTCTGTGCCGGTTTGATCAATGCAAACTACCAAATCACCCCGGCGAAAATCACCCACTACTTTTTTAACACCAACGGCTAACAAACTTTTACCGGATTCTTTTAATACTTTAACAGCACCATCATCTATCGTTAATACGCCACAGGTTTGTAAGTGACCGGCTAGCCATTGTTTCTTAGCACTTAAAGCTTCTTTATTGGTATAAAGTAAACTACCAACAATTTTTCCCTGATGGATTTGTTGTAGCACATTATTCTCATTGCCTGATGCAATCACGGTGACACAGGCAGAACGTGCCGCCAGACGTGCTGCTCGTAATTTTGTTAGCATACCACCCCTGCCTAAATTTCCAGAATCACCTTGCACCATGTGATTCAGATCTTCATTATCAATATTGGATTCTGATATTAAGGTAGCATCTTTGTGTTCGCGTGGGTCACGGTTAAATAAGCCATCTTGATCGGTTAATAAAATCAACATGTCAGCATCAATTAAATTGGCAAC
>JBGMRJ010000012.1:0-6616 GCA_048061315.1 Gammaproteobacteria bacterium | reverse complement strand
ATTTCTAATCTTTTGCCGTTGACTCATTTTGTTGATCGTCTTGTTGTTCATCTAATTGCTTAACTTCAACTTCGTTTAATGCTTTTTGTTCTAAAATAAAATCCATTATTTTATAACTTAATTCCCGAGTGCCTATTTTGGTTAATGCTGAAATGGTATGAACCGGGCCAGTCCAGCTTAAATCTTTTAGCAGTTCAGCTATTTTCGATTCCCGTTCATCTTCATTAACCAGATCAATTTTGTTAATCACCAACCAACGCGGTTTATTAGTGAGTTCAGCACTGTATTTTTCCAGTTCTTTACTAATAATCTTAACTGCCTCTACTGGATCCGATTCATCAAACGGACATATATCAACTATATGCAATAAAATGCCGGTTCGCGCTACGTGTTTTAAAAATTGTATACCCAGTCCGGCACCTTCAGCTGCACCTTCGATTATGCCCGGTATATCGGCAATAACAAAACTCTTTGATGTATCAACACGTACCACGCCTAAATTAGGATGCAGGGTGGTAAACGGATAATCGGCTACCTTAGGTTTAGCCGATGACACAGAACGAATAAATGTCGATTTACCAGCATTGGGTAAACCCAGCAAGCCGACATCGGCCAGCACTTTCAATTCCATTTGTAACATCCGCAACTCACCCGGAGTGCCTTTACTGGTTTGCCGGGGTGCGCGATTGACACTACTTTTATAGCGGGTGTTGCCTAAACCGTGAAAACCACCTTGCGCGACTAACATTGGTTTATTGGCAGTAATAATATCACCAATTAATTCATTGGTTTCTTGATCGTAAACCATCGTTCCAAGTGGTACTTTAATATAAATATCTTCTCCACCCTTACCGGTCAAATTTCTACCCGCACCGGGCTCACCATTTTTAGCTTTAAATTGCCGTGTAAACCGAAAATCCACCAACGTATTGACATTAACATCAGCCACGACAAAAACACTTCCACCATTGCCACCATCCCCACCATCGGGACCACCGCGTGGAATGTATTTCTCACGTCGAAAGCTCATGCAACCATTGCCGCCCTTGCCTGCTTCTACTCTAATTTTTGCTTCGTCGATAAATTTCATGGTGATGTCTAAGTTTATTAAATTATTTGCGGCTAAAAAAAAACCCGTCGCTAGATTGACCAGGACGGGATTTTTTATTATTTGATTATTGAATCTTAAGCTGGAACGATACTCACGAATTGTCGTTTTTTAGGGCCTTTGATTTCAAATAAAACTTTTCCGTCTGCTTTGGCAAATAAGGTGTCATCTGCACCACGACCAACGTTGACTCCCGGGTGAACTTTAGTGCCACGTTGACGGATTAAAATATTTCCGGCCAATACTGCTTCGCCACCAAATTTTTTGACGCCCAGTCGTTTCGCTACCGAATCACGACCATTTCGAGTACTACCACCTGCTTTTTTATGTGCCATTCCAGATTACCTTATATATTTATATCAATTAGCCGGTAATACCGGTGATTTCTAATTCTGTGTATGATTGACGATGACCTTGCGTTTTAGCTGAATGCTTACGACGTCGGAATTTTACAATTCGGATTTTAGGACCACGACCAATGCTCTTAACAACAGCAGTAACTTTACCGCCGTCTAAGTAAGGAGAACCGACTTTAATGTCGTCACCATTTGCGACCATTAATACTTTATCAATATCGACTTTTTCGCCAGGTTCAATACCCAGTTTTTCAACTTTGAGTGTTTGACCTTCTATTACTCGATATTGCTTACCACCCGTTTCAATAACCGCGTACATGCTTGATTCTCCAGACTTTATGCTATTCTGACCAACAATGAACGATTTGCGTTAATTAACGGGCAGAAATGTAAATTTCAATTCTTTAAAGGGCGGCAATTTTAACGTTTTGACTATAGCAGGTCAATTCGTATTTGAAGCTATTTAATGAATAATTTCACTATTCTATCAATAATTTAGCCATATTGGCGATCAAACTTGACAGCATTGCAGCAGACCCATAGCATGCTCGACTTATGTGACTGCAGAATTTAAGGATATTTGCATGGAATTGGCTCCTGCCTCCCTATCTATAGAATCAATTGACGACATAAACACTTTAATTAGTGAGGAAATGAATGACGTTAATCAATGCATTCTGAGCTACTTACACTCGGATGTGGTGCTTGTTAACCAAATTGGTCATTATATCATCAATAGTGGCGGCAAACGGCTACGACCGGTGTTGCACCTGCTATGCTCAAAAGCTTTGGGCTACTCCGGTACTGAGCACATCAATCTGGCTGCGATAATCGAATTTATCCATACTGCAACCCTGCTTCACGATGATGTGGTCGATGACTCGATGCTGCGCCGTGGCAAAGAAACCGCCAATAATGTCTGGGGCAATGAAGCCAGTGTATTAGTCGGTGATTTCCTGTATTCCCGTTCATTTCAGATGATGGTCGAATTAAAAAAGCTGCGCATTATGGAAATTCTCTCAACTGCCAGCAATATTATTGCCGAAGGTGAAGTGCAGCAATTACTCAATGTGAATGATCCCGACACCACTGAAGAAGCCTATATGCGGGTGATTTATGACAAAACTGCTAAGTTATTCGAATCTGCAGCACAACTCGCTGCCGTGATTACCGAACGCCCTGACAATGAAGAACAGGCCATGATTCGCTATGGCATGCATTTAGGCACTGCTTTTCAATTAATTGACGATGTGCTGGATTACAGTGCCTCGAGTGATGAAATTGGTAAAAATATTGGTGATGATCTAGCTGAAGGTAAACCCACTCTACCGTTAATCCATGCTATTAAAAACAGTAAACCGGACGATGCTGCTGTGATTCGTCATGCCATTGAAGAAGGTGGGCTGGATAATATCGCCAATGTAATGCACATCATCGAAGCCAGTGGTGCTATTTTATATACTGCAGATAAAGCGAAGAAAGAAGCCCAAATGGCCGTTGAAGCAATCGAATTTTTACCTGAAACAAATTATAAGATAGCCTTACAAAAGCTGGCCGAATTTTCGGTTAATCGCAGTTATTAAGCTGTATTTAATCACACTCACTATAATATGAATAACAACCCGGATTTTAAAATTATAATCCCGGCACGATTTGCCTCAACCCGCCTGCCGGGCAAAGCCCTAAAACCATTACTGGGTCTGCCAATGATTCAGCACGTTTATCAACGGGCAATGGAAACCAGTGCTTCGGAAGTTATTGTTGCCACCGATCATTGCGATATCGTGCAAGCTGTCGAAAAGTTTGACGGCAATGTCATGATGACTAAAATAGACCACCCGACCGGAACCGATAGAATTTCGGAAGTGATTCAAGCGCAATCATGGTCGGATGACACTATCGTGGTAAATTTACAGGGTGATGAACCGCACATTCCGGCACAACTGATACAAGCAACAGCAGAGGCCCTGGCCAACAACCCACAATGCGATATTGCAACTCTCGCGACTAAAATTACCTCAATCGATGAGGTGTTGAATCCGAATAGAGTGAAGATTGTTTTAAACAACAATCATGAAGCATTGTATTTTAGTCGTGCTGCAATTCCGTATAATAAAAAATGGGATACTGAAACAGAATCCAAACGGCAAATCGATTACCCTTACTACCACCATATCGGCATGTATGCTTATACCGTTGGTTTTTTAAAACAATTTCCCTCATTAACACCCTGCCCTATCGAATTAGCAGAGAGCCTGGAGCAACTACGGGCACTGTGTTATGGCTATCGAATTTTTGTTAGCGTTATCGATAGTTCTCCCGGACACGGAGTCGACACTGAAGCAGATTTACAACGTGTTGAAAAAATATTATCAAAGTCAAAACCGGCCTAAATCAAAACAATATACCCGCAACCATTAAATGTTTTAGCTATTTTGTCGATAGTAAATAAACAGATAAGTAAACATACCATTATATACATGATATTTCGTAAGGTATATATTCATGATGAAATTATTGCGCCAGTTTTTAACGCTTTCTACAATTTGCAATGCTATCGCATTGACAAGTTTACTAACTGTTAGTGCCTTTATTTTATTAGCCTCAGAGCAAACTGCCGGTTATGCCGTAATCGGCGGCTCAGTATTTGCAATAATTTTCTTTTTATTGGCTCAGTTTTATTCACATAAAAAAAATACCGCGGTTTTGCGACACGCAACAGAATTAATAAGTAATGCTCAAAATGGGAAAATCGACCAGGATAAAAAACTGCCGTTTAACGATACTGCAAGTACGCAATTTTTATCTTCATTAAACTCATTACTAAGCACTATTAATACTAAAAATGCATTTTTTAATAGCACTGCCAATTCACTTTCAGAACATGCCCAGCAGTTATCTGAATTAGCCAAAAAAATAATGCAGGAAATGACTTCTCAAGCACAAGAAACTGAGACTGCTCACCAATTAGTTGAACGCCTGCAAAATGTGCTGAGTATCTCAACCGATACTGCCACGAAAGCGGTTGATGTTTCCAATCAATCCGAATCCGAAGGCAACAGTGGCAAGCTAATCATGACCGAAGCAATGACTGGTGTGATGGCACTATCCAGTGAGGTCACTGAAACGGGGCAAATCATCCAGACACTTCGCGAGGATAGCGAATCCATTGGCGGGATCATTAATGTTATAACCGGGATTGCAGAACAAACTAATTTATTAGCGCTTAATGCTGCCATTGAAGCAGCGCGGGCCGGTGAACAGGGACGCGGTTTTGCCGTAGTGGCAGACGAGGTTCGAACACTTGCCAGTAAAACACAACAATCGACAGAAGAAATTAATACTATTATTCAATTGTTGTTGAAGCACGTCAGTACAGCTGATAGTACAATAAAAAAAGCATTAGAGTTGTCCGATAAAGCTGATGAATTAATTGAAGGCGTAGTGATGTCCTACTCTGAAATTGTTGGCTTTATGGCAAGTATCAGTGAACTTGGTAGTAATCTTGCTAGTACAACGATCAGTGAAAAAACTACGGCAGATGATGCTTTTGAAAAATTAAAGCAGATTAAATCGATTAGTAATGAAACGAATAGTCAAATGAACTTGATGTTAAATTCAACATTGGAATTAGCCAGTTTAGGCGATCAATTCAACAGTATTATTGAAAACAAGAAAAACAGCGATGATGTCGATCTGAATACCCTTGACAAGGTAGATTTATTTTAGTGTCCAAAACACTATTTTCACACAATTATTCCCACCAAATTAATTAATATTCATCAACCAGTTTTGCACCCTTAATAATAAAATCAGGGAGTGTATCAGGGAGTGGATACACCTGAATTGACTTAATATTTGCAACCGGATAAAATTTCATTGCACCTTCAACCTCAATAACAATATATTGCATCTCAAGTAATTTTTTCATGTGTGATGAAATTGAATTTTTATCATCCGTCTGTTTTGGAAAATCATAAACAGCCCTTGTGCCATCCATGAAATGAATCACCATGTTTCGTTTTTCTGACATATTTTTGTTTCCTTATGAAAAATTGATTTTACAAATATTATTATATTTAATCACATTATAGCTTTGTTTATGCTATTTTCATCCTTTGAAACGATACTATCGCCATGCTGACCCGACAGTAATATAAAAAACGGTATCTTCCGGTCCTTGAGCAATATCAGCGCCCATATTAAAACCGTATCGGCGTGCAATAAGATAGCGAAACCCCAGTCCACTGGTATTTCGATTTTCGGCATTAGAAAACTCAGTGGTAGAGTTACTTGCTCGTCCACTGCCAACAAAACCGAGAACACTCCAGCGTGTATCTAAATGCCATAATAATTCTGTTTCAATCGCAGCAATAAAATTACCCTGATAGCGCATTGCAGGAATCCCACGAAGGCTTATTGACGGTGTTGCAAAAGGGGGTAGAAGTTCATCGGTTTTTGCATATTCACTATTCAGCTTTAAACCAAGTTGCCATTTTTCAGAAACGGGCCAATAATTTAATCCTTGAAAACGAATTAATTCATAATTCACATCACTCGAAAATCCTTCTCGAAACCAAAGTTGTTCCAGGGTATAACGATAACCTTGACCTGGCGAAAAAATATTATCGCGGGTATCGTATTCAAGATTAAAGCCTAACCCGGAAGTTGTAACATCCTGGTTAAACAGTGCTTTTAATTTATCTGAATAATCAGGTGGTAATAGACTGCCGATATCGCCTAAGGAATTAAGCGATATATTCGCATTAATATAGCGTTGACCGATTCCAACAAAAAAAGGGCTATCTGCAATTTTAAACTTTATTGTTTGAAATATTCCGGATGCTTTGGTTTTTAATTCTACCGGACTTTTTAATGCGATATTTCCCGAACCAAAATAATTAAGGTTAACATCACCATAACCTACTCCACCCAGATAACGAATTCGTCCCTGATTAAAAAATCCCATATGCCCACCACCTGTAAACCAGGACTTGTTACCGGTTGCTGCCGCAGCGAAAACCGAGACACTCGGTGGTAACAAATGTTGTGCAGCGCCTTGCTGTGCGTTGCGCATAGCGGTAAGACGTTTTGCTTTTTCTTCTTCAGTTTCATGAAAAAATAATCCCATGACACCTAAGCCGCCATCAAC
>JBGMRJ010000011.1:0-44390 GCA_048061315.1 Gammaproteobacteria bacterium | reverse complement strand
CACCAACCCGTACATCCAAACGATCAATTTCATCCTGATTGTGTAAGGTAGCATTGCTCACTGTTACACCACCCACGAAAACGGGTTCTAATCTGGCAACTGGTGTTATTGCTCCTGTCCTGCCAACTTGTACTTCAATTGCATTCACAACAGTCATTTCTTCCTGAGCCGGAAATTTTCGTGCTATAGCCCATCGAGGAGCTTTTGCAATAAAGCCCAATGTATTTTGTTGCTCCAAATCATCAACTTTAAAAACGATTCCATCAATATCATAGGGAAGTTCATTTCGTTTTGATTCAATATGCTGATAGTATTCAATACACCCTGCTACACCAGAAACTTTTTTGACTTCAGGGTTGATTCGGATACCCCATTTTTTTAACTGTAGCATTTGTTGGCTATGCGATTTGTTGTTGAACGTTCCTGCAACGTAGCCAATACCGTAACAATAAAATTCTAATGGCCGTTGTGCTGTCACTTTTGAATCGAGTTGCCGCAAGCTACCCGCAGCTGCATTTCGGGGATTAGCAAATAATTTCTTTTCAACTTTGAGTTGTTGTTGATTTAGATTTTCAAAACCTTGTTTTGATAAAATCACTTCACCACGAATTTCAAGAGTCTTTGGATAATTTTTACCAATCAGTTTTAATGGGATGCAAGAAATAGTTCGTACATTTTGAGTTACATCTTCACCACTAATGCCATCACCACGTGTTAGCGCCTGGCTTAACAGCCCTTCCTCATATAATAAACTGATCGCCAGACCATCGAGCTTAGGTTCGGCTGAGTAGGTTAATTCTGAGACATCAAGACGCTTTCTTGCCCGTTCATCAAATTCGGTGATTTCATCATCTGAGAAGGCATTACTTAACGACAACATGGGGAGTTTATGAGATACGGTTTTAAATTTTTCTGAGGGAGTGCCACCCACTCGCTGAGTAGGAGAATCATCTGTGATTAAATCAGGGTATTGCGACTCAATATCCTGTAACTCCTGGATTAAACGATCATATTCTGCATCTGGAATTTCAGGATCATCATTCACATAATAATTAACATTATGCTGTAATATGCTTTCGCGAAGTTTAGTACATTGCTTTTTTGTTTTTAGCGGAATTGAAACTGGCATAGATTAATGTTGTGCGGATGTTCTCACCATTTTATTTTTAAACTGAAATGCTTCAATTTTTTCAATTAAATGACTGATAGTTTGTTGTGTTAACACGCTACGAGTTTCATCACACAATTCTCCATTTAGTTGCTTTGCAATGTCTTTTGCGCGAATTATAATATCATCAAATGCTTTCATTTCAGAGTCGGGACCCGGGAGAATCAATATTAATGTGATTGCTTTGGTTTCAAAACTGTTAAAATCAGAATCAAAAACCCCAGGTTCAAACGAATTCACAATACTTGCAACCGGACGTTTATCTTTTAAATTGGTATCGGAAAATTTTTCATAAATATTATTATCATTAAATTCGAAACCATTTGAGTCACACACTTCATTTATATCAGTGCCATTAAAATGATTTTCGCCTCGAGATAGTATAAAAAATACAATTACCAATTCTTCACCCAGCGAATCTGATATATTATCGGTTAATTCTATTATTTCCTGTTCTTCTTTCGTTAATTTCTCATCTGTAGTAGTACTGGAAGAATTATACCCGGCAACAATACCTTCTATTTCGTCAATATGCTGCAGAACATCAGGATCATCAATAATTTCAGGTTCTTGTGAATAATCATTTTCAGTTTGTTTATTTCGCGAGAATAATTGTTTTAACTGTAGATTTTTAATTAATAATCTCAGCTTTTTATTCGAGTCAAAAACATATATCCCTAGCAGGACTGTAATCCCAACAACAATCAAACTAATTCGGAAAGTATCCATTAATTTTTAATCATTATTATTTTTTAATCCTAATAGAATTTAAACCGCTGCAAGTTTAACCGCTTCTTGCATATCAACAGCAACCAAATGAGAGACTCCTGGCTCATTCATGGTGACACCAGTTAAGTGCTCAGCAATTTCCATTGTTATTTTATTATGGGTGATAAAAATAAACTGTGTTTTATCAGACATTGCTTGAATTAAATCACAATAGCGACTGACATTCGCATCATCCAGTGGCGCATCAACTTCGTCTAACATACAAAATGGTGCCGGGTTTAACTGAAATATCGAATACACTAAAGCAACAGCCGTTAATGCTTTTTCACCACCCGATAATAGATGAATAGTACTATTTTTCTTGCCCGGTGGACGAGCCATTACAGTTACACCTGCTACTAATAAATCTTCACCCACTAATTCCAGATAGGCATGACCGCCACCAAATAATCTCGGAAAGAATTCTTGTAGCCCGACATTAACCTTATCATAGGTTTCCTTAAATCGTGTTCGGGTTTCTTTATCAATTTTTCGAATCGCACCTTCAAGCGTATCTAAAGCTTCAACTAAATCGCCATCTTGCTTATCAAGGTATTCTTTGCGCTCGAATTGTGTTTGAAATTCATCAATAGCGGCTAGATTAATTGGACCCAGGCGATTTATTTTACGATCAAGAGATTGAACATCTTCTTCCCAAATTTCTAGTGTAGCCTGCTCAGGCATTTCATTCAGTAAAATCTTTAATTCAAACCCAGACTCGGTGATCTGTTCATCAAAGGTTTCCAAACGGACTTTTGCTTCCTGCCAGTGTATCCGTACACTTTCCAATTCAGAGCGAATAACTTGCACGCTTTCTTCTGATTCATGCCGTTGTTTTTCTAATTCTCGCATATCATGATCAAGCGCTTCTACTTTTGCTCGAATTTCAGTTAACTCATTTTCAACAATATTTCGTTTTTCTAATAACTGCTCAAGTTCGGTTGCCATTTTATCTATCGGCTCAACACATTGAGTTAGTGCTGTATCAAGTTCAGTACGGCGTTGTGACAACTGCTCTAGCTGCGTTGTCATGCGTTCAAATGCATTTTGTGTTGATGTTAATTCTGTTCGAACCGTTTCAAATCGAATTTTTAACTCTGAAGCCGATTCACGATCAATTCGTGCAGTTTGTCGAATTGTTTCCAGTTCCGAATTAATTTCATCACGTTTTTTCAATTCAACAGTGCGTTGTTGCTCTACTACTGAAATTTCATCCAGCGCTTCTTGTAATTTTAATCTGGATTCGGATATTTTCTGATTATCTTTTTCGATATAATTTTGAACTTCTTGTTCATCCGCTAATAATTTTTCATGTCGAACCTTAACTTGTTCACCACGCTCTGATAATGACTTACACTCTGCCTGAAATTCGGCTAACTCTTTATTAAATTGATTTAGTTGTGCTTGATCATTTTCACGTTCAGATTCTAAGTTCGATAAACTCTCGGTTTTAGCCGCATGTGATTCTTCAAACTCACTTATTTGAGAGGCTAATAGATCTACTGCTTCATTTAATTGCTTAATTTCATGTTCGCGTTGTAATACCCCTGCCTGCGCATCATCATCACGAACTACTTTCAACCAGTTAACACCAAGCCAAATGCCATCTTTAGTAATTATTGATTCATTCGATTTTAATTCAGAACGCTTCTGTAAAGCTTGTTCCAGTGAATCAGTACAATATACATTGGTGATTAACTCGTGAATTGACCATTGAGAGTTGACTTTCGACGCCAGCCTATCAATTGTCCCTGAATCATTAGCACTACTATTATCAGTTCCGGAATTTGTTTTATCAATTAATGTCAGACTTCCATTGTTAAGTTCGGAAAGTGAGTCTGTAATTGAATTAATATCATCAACGCATACAGCTTGCAGGTTTTGTCCCAGCACACACTCCAGAGCCCGTTCCCAACCTTGCTCTACATCCATTTGTTCAGCTAAACGAGATCGATCATTGAGTTGGTTAGACTCTAACCACTTTGTAACAGCACCAGACTGTTTACCTAAAGCAGCTTGTTGTAATGCTTCTAAAGATGCTTTTCGACCCAATGCGTTTTGTAGTTCACTGCGTTTTGAATTTAACTCATTATTCACTAATAGTATTGCATCACGAATTGATGTTATGTTTTCTAATTTTTGTTCAAAACGTTCTTTGTTTTCTGAAACTTTTGCTTCAACAGTTGCGGCATTTGTTTGCGCTATTGATATTTGTTCTGCCAATGAATCTGGAGAATGTTCACTCAATTCAGATTTAATCGTTTCAAGTCGTTTCGACTGTTGCACAGTTTGATGTTCAAGTTGTTGAATTCGAGTTCGTTCTACTTCAACATTTTTTGCCGGATCAGCAGCTTTTGAATTTAACTCATCCCAGCTAACTTGCCACTCTTGCATTGCCTGCTCAGAAGCAGCTAACGCAATTGTAGATGCCTGCTCTTTTTCCTGAGAGGCTTGTAAATTGGGTTCAAGTTCTACTTTTACTGCCGTTAATTTTTCAATCTTTTCTTTATCTGTCGATAAATGAATTTGAGCTTCTTTCCAACTATCTTCAAGTTGGGTTATATCCTGCTGTAATTGTTGACGACGTTCTTTAGCATGTTGAATCGATTGCTCCAGACGACCTATATCGCCACCGACACCATAGAAACGGCTTTGAACTTCATTAAATTTATCCGTTGCCTCAACATGTTGTTCACGGTGTTTCTCAATATTCGCTTCGGTTTCACGTTGTTTAGCAATAGCCGCTTCCAATGCAACTTCTTTATCGTTAATTTCTTTTTCAGTATCAGCTGAAGCATCATGTAATGATCGCCAATGTAACGCCAATAACTGCGCTTTAAGAATTCGCTCCTGTTCTTTTAAAATTTTATATTTTCCAGCTGTTTTAGCCTGTCTATCGAGATGACCAATTTGTTTTTGCAATTCATCACGAAGATCACTTAAACGTTCAAGATTCTCACGAGTGTGTCTTATTCGATTTTCTGTTTCTCGTCGGCGTTCTTTATAGCGGGAAATACCTGCCGCTTCCTCAATAAATACCCGCAGTTCTTCCGGCTTAGATTCAATAATTCTTGATATGGTACCTTGCTCAATAATGGCATAACTACGGGGACCAAGACCCGTTCCCAAAAAGATATCGGTTACATCTCTTCGTCGACACCTGGCATTATTGAGATAATAAATTGATTGCCCGTCACGTGACACGGTTCGCTTTATGGATATCTCACTGTACTGGGCATATTCCCCACCTAAACGTCCGTCGTTATTTTCAAATATCAACTCAACCATGGCCTGGCCAACAGGTTTACGTGACGTAGAACCATTAAAAATAACATCGGTAATGGATTCACCACGAAGATGTTTCGCGGATGACTCACCCATAACCCAACGTACTGCATCAATAACATTAGATTTGCCACACCCATTTGGACCCACAACGCCAATCAGGTTACTGGGCATTAAAATGGTGGTTGGATCGACAAATGACTTAAATCCGGATAATTTTATTTTACGTAATCTCATGGGGCATAAGATACAAGATCGGGGTCTAGTGACACAAGATTGACATTGAATTAAATCGCCATTTCTTCAATTTATTTTCAATATTTGTCTGCTAATCCATAACCCAAGAATAGAAATAGCTCCACTCAAACCAAAATATACCATGTTGAACTCGTGATTTAACTACCTGAATGGTATTACTAACTTTAATAAACCACGATAACTAATTGTATTATATGTACTATTCTTGGAAATTAGAGGCATTTAATCGTTTCAATTAATCACAATTAACTTGTCAGATGAAAGTCGAGTCGGTATCGTTGCGCTCATGTCGATACAAGCAAATCAAAACCTTGAAACATTTGAAAATCCCAATCCAGAACGGGATTATACGATTCAAATCGAATTACCCGAATTCACCTGTTTATGCCCAAAAACAGGTCAACCTGATTTTGCGACGATTTATATCGAGTATGTCCCGGATAAATCCTGCCTCGAATTAAAGTCTCTTAAACTCTATATCTGGTCTTATCGCGATACCGGAGCATTTCATGAAGCCGTGACCAATACCATGCTCAACGACTTTGTCGTTGCCTGCTCACCCCGTTTTATGCGTGTTCGAGCTGATTTCAATGTTCGTGGTGGCGTCTATACCAATGTTATTGCTGAGCACCAGCAAGATGGTTGGCAACCAAAAGAGAAAATCACTTTACCATAAAATATAATGGTTTAATCAGGATTTTAAACTATCCAAACTCAAAACAAACATCATTACCTTGGAATCGATTTTGGAACCACCGGCTGTCGTGCAATTGTTATTAATAGCTCCAAACAAATAGTTGCCAATGCAAAAGTTTTATATCCGGCATCGGCAATTGCAAATAACCCCAAAAATCCCAAACACCATGAGCAGGATCCCCAGCTTTGGTGGAATAGCTTCAAAGAACTGATATCACAACTTGAGCGTATTACTGATCTGAGAGTAATCAAACGCCTGTCACTGGATGCGACCTCAGGCACAATTTTACTGGCTGACCAAAACGGCCAACCAATGAGTCCAGCGTTAATGTACAACGATGCCCGTGCTGAATCTGAAGCAACTGAAATTCGTCAACTTGAACCGGCAAATGCGGCATTGCACAGTTCTAGTTCTGGCATCGCAAAAATGCTGTGGCTCAAACGACATTACCAACCAGTAACAACAACTCAATACCTGCATCAGGCTGACTGGATTATCGGACAGCTTAGCGGCAACTATTCGATAACGGATTATAATAATGCCTTAAAATCCGGAATTGATCTTGAAACGAAACAGTGGCCCAGCTGGATTGAGCAATTAGACATAAAACGACATCAGCTCGCTAATATTACAGCTCCGGGAACAACCGTCGGACTCATTAAAAAAACGCTGGCCACTGAACTGGGATTTTCATCGCAGCTTGAAATCCGTACGGGCTGTACCGATAGCACCGCTGCGGTTATCGCCACGGGTGCAACTAACATTGGCGATGCTGTTAGTTCACTCGGATCAACTTTAGTCGTTAAAATCATCAGTGACAAAGCCCTATTTAATTCTGAATTTGGGATTTACAGCCAACCATTCAAGGGTAATTTTTTAGTGGGTGGTGGCTCAAACTCCGGTGGTGTTGTGTTGAAACATTTTTTTACTATCGCACAAATGCAACAAATGAGTAATAAAATTGATTTATCTACAACTACCGGAGTAAACTATTATCCATTATTACACGATGGTGAACGGTTCCCATTTAATGATGCTAACTACCCTGCACGATTATCACCACGCCCGGAAGATGACATTGAGTTTTTTAAAGGTCTATTAGAAGGAATTACTGAAATTGAACATCTATGTTATCAACGCTTACAGGAAATGGGCTGCCCTGAAGTTAAACAAATATTCTCCATGGGCGGTGGTAGTCATAACCCGGTATGGACGCAAATGCGGCAAGCTCGCTTAAATATCCCGATTATCACTCCCGATAACTCTGAAGCCGCGTATGGTGCTGCATTAATTGCCCACCAGCATTAAAATTTAGTACTAAAATAATGCCGATTGAATCATTTCAGCAATACACAATTTTTGTTACACTAAATCCTATTTAAATTTCATACTATTACAGGCTTTCTGCATGACCAATCCAATTAAAGGCGCACAATACTTCATACGCGGTCTTGGTTTATTAAATCAGTCCGGAGTTCGGCGTTACGTGATAATTCCCTTTTTACTCAATATCAGTATCTTTGCAGTATTAATGTATGTTGCAGCCGGTTATTTTAATGATTTACTGGATTGGATAATTTCGTTTCTACCCGAAGCTTTGAGTTGGTTAACATGGATTTTATGGCCACTATTTTTTATCATTGGCCTATTAATCTTTTCTTTTAGTTTTTCAATAATCGCAAATTTAATTGCAGCACCATTTAATGGCTTTTTGGCTTTTGCTATAGAAGAAAAATTAACAGGGACTCCTCCGCCGAGTAGTGGCCTCAGTTTATCGGCTGAAATAATTCTCAGCTTTAAAAATGCAATCCGTAATTTATTGTATTCAATCATGTGGGCTATCCCAATTGTCATTGTGTCATTCATACCGGTTATAAATATTGTCATTCCCTTCCTCTGGCTTATCTATGGCGCCTGGATGATGTCACTTCAATATATGGATTACCCCATGGGCAATTACTCAATGTCGTTTAAAAACATTCGAGCCAATTTAGCAGAGAAACGAATTTTAACATTAGGCTTTGGTGGCATCACAACTGCCGCAACGATGATCCCAATCGTTAATTTTCTGGTTATGCCAACTGCAGTTGCCGGGGCAACGATTTTATGGGTGGAAGAATATTTGCCGCAGCAAGAAACCTTTGAAAATAGCAGTTTAACCAATGAGACAATCAATAAAAAATTAAAGTAAATATTTCTTTAATCGCGTTATACCTTGCTTTAAATTTTTCATAGATGTCGTATAGGCAAAACGAACGTGTTGCCTGGCTTTAAAATCTCCAAAATCAATACCCGGTGTAATTGCAACACCGGCTTGCTCTAAAAGCTCAAAACAAAACGCTTCGCTATCGATACTAAATTGACTGCAATCAGCATAGATATAAAATGCACCTTCGGGTTGTGTTGCAATTTTAAATCCAATGTCTTTTAGTGCCCCATACAAATAATCCCGGCGAGACTGAAACTCCAGACGGTTTTGCTCCAGCAGATTGAGTGTTTCGGGTTTAAAAGCTTCAAGAGCTGCATATTGCGCGATGGTCGGTGCGGCTAAAAACAAATTCTGCGACAAATTATCAAGGCCTTCAATAATAGCGTTATCATCTGGCGCAACAATCCAACCAAGGCGCCAGCCGGTCATCGTAAAGTACTTCGAAAAACTATTAATAACAAAAGCGTTATTTGAATGAGATAAGATTGATGTCACTTCAGTTTCATAACATAAACTTTGATAAATCTCATCAACAACTAAATTAGCCCCTTTTGAGTCAACAAATCTGGCAATATCAACCAGATCGTGTTCAGCGATAATGCTACCGGTAGGATTCGACGGTGACGCTATCATAACGACACTGACATCTGGCTCCCAATGTTCAGCTAGTAATTCAGCAGTTAATTGAAAATTAGTTTCCACTGTCACGGGGATCAATTTGGCATTCGCATTTACAAATTCTGCAAAATGTTTGTTACAAGGATACCCCGGATCAGTCATTATAACTTTTTGACCGGTATTCACTAACAATCCCATCACCAACAGCAAACCACCAGAGGCTCCCGGGGTTATTACGATACGTTTAGCAGGGATATGCAACTGAAATTGATCTTTATAATAATCAGAAATGGCTTGTCGTAATTCAGGTAAACCCAAAGCGGGTGTGTAATGAACTTTACCGGCATCAATAGCATTTTTAGCGGCATCTAGAACAGGTTTAGGCGTAATAAAATCTGGTTCGCCTATTTCCATATGAACGATACTTCTTCCCTGAGACTCCAATTCACGAGCTCGAGCAAGTAGTTTCATGACATAAAAAGGATTAATCCTTGCAACACGTGACGCTAACGTAAATTGCCTGATATCGTCTTTCATTCCGATTCAAGAATTGCCCGACAGCACTGGATATCAACCCAAGGAGCCTTACACTGATATCCCGATAACTGCTGGTTAGCCTGGTTCGGCTCCCCTAAGTCGCTTAAAACCTGGGATGCACCCGTAAAATCATGATCACGGGTATAATCATTCACGGTTACAATCGTTTTTAAATTGGCACCTAAAGACGACAGTAAGCCGTTATGAGAATCTTCTAATGCCAGGCAGTTACCGGCACTCAAACCAAGCTCTTTCAAGGCATAATCATAAATATCAGATGCTGGCTTTTTACTCGCAACAATATCGCCTGCAGCGATGACATCAAACCAGCTTAATGATTCAGAACCCAAGGTTTGCGTCAATAGCACCTCAACATTTTTCGGTGTAGTGGTGGTTGCTATCGCAAGTCGAATGCCTTGTTCCATCGCTTCTTTCAATAAACGTTCAACTCCGGGTCGTAAAGGAATATGGCCTTGCGACATTAGCTGAGTATAATACTGGGTTTTTAGTGCATGTAATTCTGCAATAAAAGCATCGAGATTATCCGGCTTTGGGTATTTCTGATTAAAATGATCAAGATAGTAGCGTATCCGCTCTTTCCCGCCAGTGACACTTAACAACCGACCATACAAGTCAACCGACCACGTCCAATCAAGGCCGGATTCCTCAAATGCCGAATTAAAGGCGATTCTATGACCGTCTCGCTCAGTATCGGCCACTGTTCCATCCACATCGAAAATCAATGCTTTTAACACATTATCTGCCATTTTATTTATGTCCATCTTTACTCTAAAATTAAATATCAGAACAGCATACAGATAATTTTCGTAAATGAAAGTACAGTTGATAACTTAAGTCCGAGAATATATTTCATCGGTAACTGGATATTTACTAATAAATGAGCTAAATATAATATTTCATTATTTCAATGACTTATAATGTATAATAAAAAGCTGATAACAAAATCGAGCGGAATTGATTGCAAAATTTCCATTATTTTGATATGAAAGCGCGTTGTGTTTATTATTAAACTTTAAATCTAATACCAAAAGGTAACAGGCAGGAGACGTAGACCAATGCCCAAAAAGAAAACAGCCACTAAAAAGAAAGCCGCTAAAAAAACCACGACTAAGAAAAAAGTCGTCGCTAAAAAGAAACCGGCTGCCAAGAAAACCGCAAAAAAGAAAATTGTGGCTAAAAAGAAACCTGCTGCGAAAAAAACGGCAAAGAAAAAAGTTGTGACGAAAAAGAAAACCACGGCTAAGAAAAAGACGGCCGTTAAAAAAACACCTGCAGTGAAAATGGTCGCCCCCACTAAAAAACCAAAAGCCATTGCCAAGAAAAAAACAGCAACGACTAAATCTGCTCTGGAAGGTCTTGATACTTTTATACCGTATAAAATTACAAAAAATGAAGATTACATGAATAAAGATCAAATCATTCATTTTCGTGAACTTTTAAATGAGTGGAAAAGCGTATTGATGGAAGAAGTTGATCGAACCGTTCACCATATGCAGGATGAAGCAGCAAACTTCCCGGATCCAAATGATCGCGCAACCCAGGAATCTGAATTCACAATGGAATTACGTGCACGCGATCGGGAACGAAAACTCATCAAAAAGATAGATGAATCGCTAAACCATCTTGAATCAGATGATTTTGGCTATTGTGCAAAATGCGGTGTTGAAATTGGTGTAAGACGTCTCGAAGCCCGGCCTACAGCCACTATGTGCATCGACTGTAAAACATTGGAAGAAATTCGCGAAAAACAAATGGTCTAAGATTATTTAACCATCTTGAGAACGACGATCATTCACAACAGTTTTTTCTCGACAACGGCGATCTTGTTGTATGCGTAAATCATTTGAATAAGCAAAATTCATAATAAACTCGTATGCAGCAGGGTTCGACTCGGCTAATCGGCTCTCAACTACCAGGCACTTTTCACCATCGATAACACAGGGCTTGGCTCCGCTTGGCGTTTTCTGGTTTAACACCGGAGTCGCACTAAAACTGGCAAGCGTAGCAGAAATTCTTTCTATCCAGTCACCCGGACGAAATTTGGATCCATCATTACGTACACTGCGAATGACAATCGTTTCGTTGGATTCCTTAGGTTTTCTGTCCAATGCCATTTCACTATTTTAGATGGATGTATTATATTGGTTTAATTTCAGTAAATAATATACTTAAATTTAATATAGTATTCGACCGACCGCCATATTTCTTTAATTTTAAGACTTTTCGGTGTATATGCATAATAAAAATTACATAGGTCGATTTGCACCCTCTCCAACCGGGCCACTTCACTTTGGCTCCTTAGTCACTGCAATTGCAAGTTATTTTCAAGCTAAAAGTCAAAATGGAAAATGGTTGGTTCGAATGGAGGATATTGATAAAGATAGAGAGCAACACGGTGCCGCCAGCCTTATCCTGAAAACACTCGAAGCTCATCATTTATTTTGGGATGATACTGTTATTTACCAAAGCACGCGACAACACTATTATGAACACGCTATCACAAAATTGGATAATCTAAAAAAACTCTATCGATGTCAATGCAGTCGTAAAACGATTAGAGAAAGTATAGTAAAGTATGGGTATACAGAAAACGTCTATCCGGGAACCTGCAGAAAATTAGCCCTATCAGCTCAACAACCACATTCACTACGAATATTAGTGGGCAAACAAACTATAAAATTTAACGATACCATTCAGGGAATGGTAACAGAAGAAATACAACGTCAAGGTGATTTTGTTATTCGAAAAGTGGATGGTAGTGTTACATACCAACTTGCAGTTGCAATTGATGACGCATTACAAAATATAACTGAAGTTGTACGTGGAGTCGATTTACTCGATTCCTGTGCCAGACAAATTCTGATTATGAAATTGTTGAACTACCCTGTTCCTCAATACAGTCACATCCCGGTACTCTGTCATCCTGATGGCTCGAAGTTAAGTAAACAAACAGGTGCAATGGCAATTGAAAATTCCGGTGCAGCATCTCATTTGTGGCAAGCTTTGACTTACTTGAATCAAAATCCACCTTCAGCACTTCAAAATGCAACTATTGAAGAATTACATTCATGGGCAATACAAAATTGGTCAATTAACAAAATATCCAGCAAATGTAACAATTTGTTTTATAAGTAATTTTTTAATGAGCTACACTTATAGTAACTAAAGTCTGTTAGGTAACATCCGATAAATACATACTATAAATAATAACAATAAAACGAGACTATTTTATACAATGCAAAAAGCCTTATTAAAAACCGAATCACAAGAATTTTTAGAACATTTTTATGGCAGTTTTACCAACATGCTTCGTTGGCCTCAGCTAGAAACATTGTGGCAAGTGTTAAAATTACAAAATACTAAACAGTGGTTTTTGTATGCCACAAATCAACCCGCACCAAGCCAGGTTGCAACACATGATGAATTAGTCTCATTTATTGACAATGTCGATAGCCAGATAAGGCAACTGCATAAATATGACTACTGTGGCATCGTATACGTTGATGCTCCAGAATCTCCAAATTTTATAAAAATTTATCACCCAAAAAATCTGGGAGCAAGTTGCGGTAGTAGTGGTAATCGACCTATACCCGGTTGGATATTTTCAACTATGGCTCCAATTGATTTAATAGTTGAACAAGATAATTTCAATACCGGTAACTGGAAACGATTTACTCAATTCATGAAATTTAGCCAATAATAAATTATGGATAATAGTAATCAGAAAATGGGGCATGAACAATTGAATAATACGGTTGATGATTATGGACAATTTCATGTCGAGAATCCCTTTGAGATGTGTTCTATTTTAAAAAGTTTAATTATTAAACCGGATGTAATCACAGCATATTATGATGGAAAAATGGAAGATTTTATTCTGACTTCTGTTATTGCAGTAGATACAAAAAAAAGAACTTTTATTCTTGATTTCAGCTCCGATTTAAAAAAAAATGAGCTGCTAATACAAAGTAATAGAATAACCTGCAAAACAAAATGCAAAAATGTGCAGGTAGAATTTTCCCTAAATAAAATATCTGCCATTAAGTATAATAATGAAGATGCTTTTTGTTGTGAATTACCTTCAAACATATTGCATTTACAACGCCGAGACTTCTACCGAATGGCAATTCCACTGGGTGATAAATTAGTTTGCACTGTAGCTGCAAGTAATGGTCATAACCGCAAATTACTTACTCTTGCAGATATTAGTTCAGGAGGCGTTGGCTTAAATGAAACTGACTTATCCAATGATTTTGAATTATTTGATACTTTTCGTCATTGTGAAATTGATCTTGGAGAAGTGGGCGCAATAACTTTTGATATTGAACTACGAAATAAACGTATAATCAAAACAAATAACAACGATATACTGCGACTCGGTTATAAATTTATTGATCTACAAACACCGGAAAATGCAAAAATTCAGCGCTATATTCACAGTGTCGATATGCGAAAAAAACAATCAAAATAGCCTCTAATTCTTGAAAATCTTGATGTTATTTTCTAGGTGCAGTTGATCTTGACGATCTTTGAATTGTGTTAAAAAATAGAAATAACAAGGATTATCAGTATACCGTTAAAGTTAGGACACGAAATCAGGATAGCCCTATCAAGACCGTGTGCCGCAGGACGCGGCACCCGAGCATGCCACGGATGGCATTGTTTTGCGTGTCTTGATAGGGCTATCCTGGTTTCGTGGCCGGATTTAAACTACAAAACAGACAGAAAATGAAAGTTCAACTGTCACTAATAAAATTTATTACTCTTCAATCAAGTCATTATTTCTTTAAAAAAATGTTAATAACGATTAATATTCCAAGTTCAGTTATTTAACTCAATATAACATGAGGATTAAAATGTCAGACTCGAAAATTTATGATATTCCGGCAGATTTTAAAAAAAATGCACTAATCACTAGTGAACAATATGATTCGATGTATCAACAATCAATTGAAAATCCGGATGCTTTTTGGAGCGCGCAAGCAAATAAATTTCTCAGTTGGGATAAAAAATGGCAAACCGTTCAGGATTGGAATTTCAAAACTGGTAATATAAAATGGTTCGAAGGCGCTAAATTAAACTCCTGTTATAATTGCATTGATCGTCACTTAAAAACGCGAGCAGACCAGGTTGCGATCATTTGGGAAAGCGATGATCCCGGTAAGAGTGAAGAAATCACCTATAAACAATTGCATACTCGCGTTAGTCAATTTGCCAATGTACTAAAAAAACGTAATGTTAAAAAAGGTGATCGAGTCTGCATCTACATGCCAATGATACCCGAAGCTGCATATGCTATGTTAGCCTGTGCTCGAATCGGCGCAGTCCATTCAGTCGTTTTTGGTGGTTTTTCACCTGAATCCATAAAAGATCGTATTCAGGATTCTGATTGCCAAATCGTAATAACAGCAGACGAAGGCATACGTGGTGGAAAATCAGTGCCATTAAAAGCTAACACTGACATCGCTGTAGCACAGTGCCCAAATGTTCACACCGTTCTGGTTATTCAACATACCAAAGGCAAGGTAGACTGGAATGATAAACACGATGTCTGGTATCACGAAGCGGTCAGTAGCGTTTCAGATGACTGCCCTGTTGAAATCATGGATGCCGAAGATCCATTATTTATTTTATACACCTCCGGCTCCACTGGAAAACCAAAAGGCGTACTGCATACAACGGCTGGCTATCACTTGTTCGCAGCCATGACCCACAAATACGTATTCGATTATCACGAAGGTGATATTTACTGGTGCACTGCTGATGTTGGCTGGATAACCGGTCATACCTATATTCTTTATGGCCCATTAGCCAATGGTGCGACCACCTTAATGTTTGAAGGAATCCCCACCTACCCTGACGCCTCCCGCTTTTGGCAAGTGTGTGATAAACACAAGGTTACAATCTTTTATACTGCACCAACAGCCATACGTGCATTAATGCGCGAAGGTGATAACTTTGTTAAAAACACCTCTAGAACAAGCTTGCGTTTGCTCGGTACTGTTGGTGAACCCATAAATCCAGAAGCATGGGAATGGTATTATCACAAAGTTGGTAATAGTAACTGCCCTATCGTTGATACCTGGTGGCAGACTGAAACCGGTGGCCATTTAATTACACCATTACCCGGTGCAACTAAGATGAAGCCAGGTTCGGCTACTAAACCTTTCTTTGGTGTAGTACCCGGTATTGTTGATAATGACGGTAAGTTATTAGAAGGTGAATGTGAAGGAAACCTGGTGATGCTGCAATCCTGGCCAGGACAAATGCGTTCGATTTACGGCGATCATCAGCGATTTATAGACACCTATTTTTCAACCTACCCGGGGATGTATTTTACAGGTGATGGTGCAAAACGGGATGCCGATGGTGATTACTGGATCACTGGCCGTGTCGATGATGTATTAAATATTTCCGGCCATCGAATGGGTACTGCCGAAGTCGAAAGCGCATTAGTCAAACACAATAGTGTTGCAGAAGCTGCCGTGGTCGGTTACCCACATGAAATTAAGGGTCAGGGAATCTATGCCTATGTCACTTTAATAAAAGGCATTGATACCAGCGATGAATTACTCGCGGAACTTGTTGCTATTGTCAGAACTGAAATAGGTCCAATAGCAAAGCCCGATATTATTCAATGGGCCCCCGCATTACCTAAAACCCGTTCCGGTAAAATCATGCGGCGTATTTTACGTAAAATTGCCTGTAATGAAATCGACACGCTTGGAGATACAACGACACTAGCTGATCCAGGCGTTGTTACTGATCTTATAGAGAACAGAAAAAATAAGTAAACCTTAATCAAAACCGCTGCTCCCATCTTCCAATAAAGGAGGGTGGCTTATCGCTATTAAATTTTTTAATAATGCACTTAAACTGATTGCATTAAGCTATACTTGAAACGTTATGTTAATTTTACGTGAGAGCGCGATGACACGATTTTTTATCATACTGTTTTTCTTTTCTGCTGGTTTTCAAGCACCGGTTTTTTCGGATGAAAAATCTAAATTTGTACAAACTCCCTATAGCAGTCCGAAAGTCCTTTATGATTTTTATTTTGATGAACCAGAAAAAATAAAATCAGCATTATACTGGATACGCTCATTAATGAATCCACTCATGGACTCACCGTATGATTATGCTCCTGAATTTATGGATATCGTTGTTGTTATTCATGGAACCGAAATAGTAACCGTGGTTAAACATAATTATAAAAAATATAAAGACGTCGTTGAACGAATAAAATACTATCATGCACTGGGTGTTAAATTTAAAGTTTGTGGCTTAGCCGCTAAAGATTATGGTTATTCTGAAGATAATTTTTTTGATTTCATTGAAATAGTACCATCTGCTATCCCGGAACTGGTACATTGGCAAGCTCAGGGATATTCTCTAATAACACCGAAAATAATGTCAAAAAAATATACTATTGAAGAAATTCAATAGCAAAAATTAGGTAGTTGTCTGATTTTAATTAGATTATTATTATAAAAACCCATTCAATCCTGTAATTTTACTACCCTCAAATTCCAAATAAAGTTAAAATACCCCCTTTCCGATTTTGATATAGATTAATGAGTTCAGATAATCCGTTACACCCTATTGCACCAATAGAAAATGGACAACGCCAATTATGGGGTAGTTTGTATGGCAGTGGTATTGGTCTTGTCACCAGTAATACCGCTCAGGAATATGCTGCGCCTGTTGTTCTGGTAACGCCGGATACACCAACAGCACAACGCATTGAGTATGCCTTAAAATTTTATCTTGGAAAGTCATCAATACCGGTTATGTCATTTCCAGACTGGGAAACATTACCCTATGATATTTTCTCGCCACATCAAGATATTATTTCTGAACGGTTATTAACATTACACCAATTACAAAATCTAAAGTCCGGTATCATAATCGTACCCGTGCAAACGTTAATGCACAAAGTCATACCGAAAAATTACATTAATAAACACAGCTTAATTATTAATGTTTCACAAGATCTTGATTTAGAACAGTTTCGTTTAAACCTGGAAGAAAGCGGTTACAATTGTGTTTCAACCGTAATGGAGCATGGTGAATTTACTGTTCGCGGTAATATACTCGACATCTACCCCATGGGTAGCAATACCCCGGTTAGAATTGAATTATTTGATACTGAAGTTGAAAGTATTCGACTATTTGATCCTGAAACACAACGTTCCACACAAAAAATAAAACACTTTCAATTATTACCAGCAAAAGAGTTCCCATTGGATAAAGATGGAATCGCTGACTTTAGACAACACTATAGAGAAAAATTTGAAGGTGACCCGACACAATCTAATATTTACAAAGAAATTTCTCAAGGTAATTCTCCTGCTGGAATAGAGTATTATATCCCACTATTTTTTGATGCCACAGAAAACCTGTTTGATTATTTAAGCCAAACATGCTTGTTGTTTTTAATGCAAGGTGTCGAATCAGCCGCTGATAATTTCTGGTCAGAAATCAACTCCCGTTATGAACAACTTCGGCACGATATTACTCGCCCCATACTGGAACCAAGAGATTTATACTTACAAACCAATGAAGTCTTCAGCGCTATAAAAAATTATCCTCAAGTGGTTTTACAAGAATACAAATTCGAACAAGACTATGCCATTAACTATTCGATCGCAGCTCCACCGGAACTAACAATGGATGCGCGAAGCGAAAACCCGCTGGAAAAACTAACAAATTACATTAATGATTTTAGTACCGTTAGTGACGGCAAGATATTATTTGCAACAGAAACAGCCGGCAGACGCGAGACTTTACTCGAATTATTAAATGGGCATAACATTAAGCCAACACAGTGTGATACCTGGCAGGATTTTCTAAGTTCAAACAATAAATTAGCCATTACCGTATTCCCGTTAGAGAATGGCCTGGTACTCTCTGATGAGAAAATTTCCGTTATAAGTGAATCCCAATTATTTGGTAAACAGGTACTGCAACGTCGTAGACGAAAAACTCAAAAGGACACTGAAAGTGTCGTACGCAATCTAACAGAATTAATGATTGGCTCACCCGTTGTTCACGAAAATTATGGTGTTGGCCGTTATCATGGCCTGATAACATTAAATATTAATGACAGTAATATGGAATTTCTATTACTCGAGTATGCTGGTAATGATAAGTTATACGTTCCCGTTTCGTCATTACATTTAATCAGTCGTTATACTGGAACAGCACCGGAGAACGCCCCGCTCCACAGACTTGGCAGTGGTCAATGGGAAAAAGCCAAGCGTAAAGCAAAAGAAAAAGTACGCGATGTTGCAGCCGAATTATTGGATATATACGCAAAACGTGAAGCACAAACCGGGTTTTCCTATAAAATTGACGAAATGCAATATCATGCCTTTGTAAGCACATTTCCATTTGAAGAAACACCCGATCAACAAACTGCGATCGATAATGTTGTTACCAGTATGCGCTCAAACAAACCAATGGATCATCTAATTTGTGGAGATGTCGGGTTTGGTAAAACCGAAGTTGCTATGCGTGCTGCATTTATCGCAGTACAAGCAGGGAAACAAGTCGCTGTATTAGTACCAACGACACTGTTATCGCAACAACATCTGGAAAATTTTCGTGACAGGTTTTCAGAATGGCCTGTTAAAATTGATTCATTATCACGATTCAAATCAAAAAAAGAACAAGATACTACAATAGCAGGCCTAAAATCAGGTACAGTTGATATTGTTATAGGTACACATAAATTACTGCAGAAATCCATAGAGTATAAACGCCTTGGCTTAATTGTAATTGATGAAGAACACCGCTTTGGTGTCAGGCAAAAAGAATCCTTTAAAGCACTTCGATCTAAAGTTGATATTTTAACATTAACCGCAACACCCATACCGCGCACACTTAATCTCGCCGTTTCAGGATTACGCGAACTATCAATTATAGCGTCACCGCCCAAAAAACGTTTGGCAATTAAAACTTTCATTACCGAATGGAATAAGGATTATATTTACGAAGCCTGTTTACGTGAAATTAAACGCGGTGGCCAGGTATTTTTTGTGCACAACGATGTTGAATCGATTGTTAGTCAAACCAATAAATTGCAAGAATTATTGCCCGAGGCAACAGTGCATTATGCTCACGGGCAAATGCGTGAACGGGAATTGGAACGTGTTATGACTGATTTTTATCATCAACGATTTAACATTCTTGTCTGTACCACAATCATCGAAACCGGTATTGATATTCCCAGCGCAAACACAATTATAATAAACCGCGCTGACAAATTTGGACTGGCACAGCTGTATCAATTACGTGGCCGTGTTGGACGATCACATCATCGCGCATATGCTTATTTAATTATACCATCAGCTAAAACACTATCTGCTAATGCTAAAAAACGATTAGAAGCAATAGAATCTATCGAGTCATTGGGTACGGGATTCACGCTTGCAACACATGACCTTGAAATTCGAGGTGCCGGTGAATTACTCGGAGACGAGCAAAGTGGTCAAATGCAAGAAATTGGCTACACACTCTACACAGAATTATTAGAACGAGCTGTAAAAGCTTTAAAAAATGGTGTTCTTTCAGATATTGATCTAGATGGTCAACATATTGCTGAAATCGATATTCATGCACCGACTCTCATACCCGATGATTATCTACCCGATATCCATGAACGACTTATTTTATATAAACGAATTGCCAGCGCCAATAACAATAATGATCTCAAAGAACTTCAGGTAGAAATGATTGATCGTTTTGGTTTATTGCCTGAACCGTGTAAAAAATTATTTCAAGTTACCAGGTTAAAACTGATTGCTTCTGATATTGGCATTACAAAAATAGAACTCGGAGCAGAAGGTGGCCGTATCATTTTTAACAGTAAACCTAATATTGATCCAATGTTGATTATTGATTTAATCCAGACCCAATCATCTGTATACAAACTGGATGGTAAAGATAAATTAAAAATTACGAAAGAATTTGATGAACCGGAACAACGTATACAGTTTTTAAATAACTTATTTTCCAGTTTCAGAGCCAAAAATGCCGCCTGAATTAAATTTTGAAAAAATTACGGACACTATTTTTAGTTCTTTTATTTCTGGTAATCAGAAATTAAATTCACTGATATTCAAAAAATTTAAGTCTTTCAAAGATCATGACAACACCCGAAAAAGTCATTTTTTCGAAGGCCGCCATGAGAATATCTATATAGCGACAGACTTGATTGAAGAGCTTCAAACCGTGTTATCCCATTGCGCACAATGTGTGACTCATATAACTGGTGTAGAGTCATTAAAATCGGGTTTATGGTTTAACTATATGGAACCGGGGCATGTTACCCTGCCTCATTCTCATGATGAAAACGATGAAATATACTCTGCTGTTTATTATGTTAAAGTGCCAAAAGATTCCGGAAATTTAATTATTACAGAAAATTCCGAGGATATTTTAATAAAACCAATTGATGGTATGCTGGTTCTATTTCCACCCGAATTAGTCCATTGCGTAACAAAAAATGAGAGTAATGAAGCCCGATTATCTCTCGGCATTAATATTGGAACTTCCAGTTAAAAATATAACAACTGGCTTAAATGAGTATTCGCATTCGAGCTTTTAAAGATTGATACCAAATAGAATCTCGTTCAACTTGACTAACATGTTGAAGTATTTTCTTTTCGTTAGGATAAGCACTTCGCATGACATTGATATTATCATTATGTTGTGTGATTATAATTTTATACGTCCCGGCATAAACTGCTTCAGCTTGTCGTACCTGAATTGAATAAAATTCCATTTCGCGTTCTGTTGCATAAAGCCCCAGAAAATTATTTTTTGTTTCAACACTCGATATAATATAATTTCCAGGCAATAGATTTTCAACTATGAAATTACCATTGCTAAATGTTCTTACTCTAAAATGATTATTAGGGTCAACCTTGCCATTTGCCAGTAGTTTATAAATTTCTACATTTTTTAATTGTGAATTCGATTGAATATTGCCATAAATTATCCCACTGTTTTCCACTGGTGTAACAGCTGAACCCACAATCCGAATTGCACCCTTATTGTTATGCTTGGTGCCGGTATAATGATGCTTCTTACCCGTGATTGCACAACTGGCAAGATTGAGACATATAAAAAGTATAAATAGCTGATATTTCACAATAAGAATTTCCTTCCTTTTGTTCAATAGCGTCCGCAATATCAAATACTTCAATAAACTTAATTTGTTTTATTAAAATTCAGGCATAAAAAAGGGTCTATTAAGACCCTTCTCGTTTCTTGTAACCTATTGAAAGGCTAGTATTATTAGCTTGCAGTAGCAGCGGCCTCGTCGGCGACAACAGCTTTCATGCTTAAACGGATACGACCCTGCTTATCTATCTCAAGGACCTTTACTTTAACCATCTCGCCTTCTGTGAGCTTATCACTAACATTTTCAACACGCTCTTCACTGATTTGAGATACGTGAACAAGACCGTCTTTTCCCGGTAGAATTGTTACAAATGCACCGAAGTCCATTAATTTAACCACTTTACCTTCGTAAATTGTGCCTACTTCAACATCAGCTGTAATTTGCTCAATTTGTTTACGTGCTTCATCACCCGCTGCGCGATCAATCGATGCGATTTTAACAATACCGTCATCTGATATATCAATACTGGCACCGGTGGTTTCCGTAATTGAGCGGATAGTAGCACCGCCTTTACCGATAACATCACGAATTTTATCCGGGTTAATCTTAATAGTGGTATAACGAGGAGCAAATTCTGATACTTCATCACGAGGTTTATCAATAACTTTATTCATAATCGATAAGATGTGTAAGCGCCCTTCTTTAGCTTGTTCTAAAGCTGCTTCCATAATATCTTTAGTGATACCATCAATTTTGATATCCATTTGTAAGGCAGTTATGCCTGTTTCTGAACCGGCTACTTTAAAGTCCATATCACCTAAATGATCTTCATCACCCAGAATATCTGAAAGAACTGCGAACTTATCACCTTCTTTTATAAGCCCCATCGCAATACCCGCAACTGGAGCAACTAAAGGCACACCGGCGTCCATCATTGAGAGACTAGAACCACACACCGAAGCCATAGAAGATGAACCATTTGATTCAGTAATTTCAGAAACAACGCGAAGAGAATAAGGATATTCTTCAAAATTTGGCATAACACCGGCTACACCGCGTTTTGCTAATTTACCATGACCGATTTCACGTCGCTTGGGTCGACCAACCATTCCGGTTTCACCTACACAATAAGGAGGGAAGTTATAATTCAACATGAAGGGTTCGCGATATGTACCTTCAAGAGCATCGATTACCTGAGAATCACGCTCTGTTCCTAATGTTGTTACAACAATGGCTTGTGTTTCACCACGTGTAAATAATGCTGAACCATGAGTTCGTGGTAACACACCCACTTTAACGGTAATAGGACGAACAGTTCGTGTATCACGTCCATCAATCCGTGGTTCACCATTAATAATTTGGCCGCGTACAATTTTCTTTTCAAGGGATTCAATCGTTTCACTTACATCGTCACGTGAATATTGATCATCAGCCGTTAAATTATCTTTAAGTGCAGAACGAATTTCTGTTAATTTAGTATAGCGAGGCAATTTTTCACTAATTTTATAAGCTTCAGTTAAATCACTTTCAGCAGCACTTGAAACTGCAGCAGTTAATGCTGTGTTTTCTTCTTTTGGTACAAATACTGTTTTCTCAACACCAACTTTCTTTACAAGTTCATTAATACCATCGATAACAGGTTGGAGTTGTTCATGACCAAACATAACCGCACCTAACATGATTTCTTCTGATAGCTGTTTAGCTTCAGATTCAACCATCAAAACTGCTCCGTTAGTACCGGCTACAACTAAATCCAGCTCAGATTCTTTAAGCGTTTCTTTTGACGGGTTCAAAGTATAACTACCATCTTTGTAGCCTACTCGAGCCGCACCGATAGGTGATGTAAATGGCGCACCACTAATACTGAGCGCAGCAGATGCACCAATCATTGCGACCACATCAGGTTGAACTTCAACATCAAGTGATATCACTGTTGCAATTACTTGAATTTCATTGGTGTAACCTTCTGGAAATAATGGACGAATTGGACGATCAATTAATCGACATACTAATGTATCACTATCTGATTGCCCTTCTCGTTTCAAAAAACCACCCGGGATTTTACCGGCAGCATAAGTTCGCTCCTGGTAATTCACAGTCATCGGGAAGAAGTCACGACCTTCTGCATCTTCATCTTTAACCACTGCTGTGACCAGCACAACTGTGCCGCCCATGCTACACATTACCGCGCCAGATGCCTGACGTGCAATTTCACCGGTTTCTAATTTTAATGTACGATCACCGTACTGAACTTCAACTGTTACAGGAGTCATGTAAATACCTTAAAGTAGTAAATTTATTGTCTTAAATTTTATTTGCGTTGATTTTATTTTCTCAGGCCAAGACGTGAAATTAATTCACGATAGCGTTCAACATTTTTATTCTTGAGATAGTCAAGTAATTTACGACGTTGGCTAACCATACGCAATAATCCTCGACGAGAGTGATGATCGTGTATGTGTTCTTTAAAATGACCAGACAGGCCATCAATTTGAGCGGACAGCAATGCTACCTGCACTTCGGGTGATCCAGTATCGCCATCTGATTGTTTATAATCACTGACGATTGTTGCCTTGTGTTCGGCGTTTAATGACATTTCTGACTCCTGTAACAGTTATAATTACAATAACTTAGACCTAAAATAAGCCCGCTATTTTAACCGCCTGAAGGTACTCAGGACAAGTTAAATACACTTAATTATTCATATTTAGTGCAAATCTACCCAATATTAGTAATAGAGACCAATATTCGTTAATTTAAGTCGCTTAATCATTTATTAAGCGTTTTGGTGCAACCCGGCCATCATCAAGAATATGACCAATTCCAAGAAAATGTTGCTCATTTTGCAGCCTCACCAAGCCCGTTGTCGGCGCTTTAGAGACAAATACCGCCTGCCCCTGTTTGATGTAATATGCTGAATTATCAGTCAAATTAACAACCGGGATGTGCTCAAGCGCTCGCTCCATCGGAATTAACTGGGCATCAAGCTGCGCCATATCGGATCCGGAAATTGATTCAAGAAATTCAATATTATGTGCTTGTTCGAGTTCAAATGGTCCGGTTGCAGTCCGACGTAATCCCTGTAAATGAGCACCACAACCAATTTCGCGACCGATATCTTCGCAAAGTGTTCGTATATAAGTACCTTTTGAGCAGTGAACATTCAGAAAGAGACAATTATTGTCAATTTTAATGAGATCAAGAGAGTATATCGTAATGAGTCTAGCAGCCCGCTCAACTTCAATTCCTTGTCTGGCAAGTTTATATAATGGTTGGCCATCTCGCTTCAATGCTGAATGCATTGGAGGGATTTGATTAATTTCACCTATAAATTTGCTCAATTGCAATTCGATAGAACCAGCATCAAGTTCTGGGACGGCAGAGGATTCAAGCACATCGCCTTCAGCATCAGCAGTCGATGTTGTAACGCCTAATTTACAAATCGCCTGATATTTTTTATCCGCATTTAGTAAGTAGCCGGAAATTTTTGTAGCTTCACCCAGGCACAGTGGTAGTAAACCACTGGCAAGTGGATCCAGACTACCGGTATGCCCGGCTTTTCTGGCACTAAACAAACGTTTAATTTTCTGTAAAGCGGCATTCGAGGTTAAGCCAACGGGTTTATCCAGTAATAATATGCCATTAATCGGCCTACCGTGTTTGTTTCTTCGTGCCATTTGAGTATTAATAACTATTAGTTTTTATTTTTTTGAATCTTCATCAATGGCTTTATCGATTAAATCTGATAATTCTCGAGCTTTTACAATAGTGTCATCATAATAGAAACGAAGTTCTGGTACTTTACGCAAGCTTAGCAATTTTCCTAATTCACGACGTAGAAAACCGGATGCTTTGGTTAATACCTCAATAATAACATCAACTGTTTGATTCGAATCCAGTGAAGAAACATAAATTTTTGCAATTGATAGATCTTTTGAAACAGTCACATCTTGTACTGTTATAAAATTTATTCGAGGATCTTTTATCTCATTTTGAATTAAAACTGCAACTTCACGTTGCAGTTGTTGGGATAATCGATGTGTACGGGCAAATTCTTTTGGCATAAATAAATTAGACTAAATGGAAAAAATTTAATTTTTAAAATTTATTTGATAACACTAAAGCGTTCGCGCAACTTCAGTACGTTCAAATACTTCAATTTGATCGCCAGCTTTTACATCATTGTAATTCTTAACACCAATACCACATTCAGTACCTTGTTTTACTTCATTAACATCATCTTTAAAACGACGTAATGATTCTAATTCACCTTCGTAAATTACAACGTTTTCGCGTAACACTCTGATTGGACTACTTCGTTTAACAACACCATCAATAATCATACAACCGGCCACAGCGCCAATTTTAGGAGCTTTAAATACATCTCGAACTTCGGCTAAACCAATAATTTCTTCACGAATCTCAGGAGATAACAATCCACCCATCGCAGCTTTAACATCATCGATCAGATCGTATATGACACTATAATAACGTAGCTCAACCCCTTCTTCGTCAATCACACGTTTTGCTTTTGCATCAGCTCGAACATTAAAACCAACCATAATAGCATTGGATGCCATTGCTAAATTAGCATCAGACTCTGTTAGACCACCAACACCACTAGCAACAATATTTACTTTCACTTCTGACGTTGATAATTTTGTTAATGATTCACAAATCGCTTCTGTTGATCCATTAACATCAGATTTAAGAACAACATTAAGTATTTCAAGACTACCCGCTTCCATTTTAGAAAACATGTTTTCCAATTTAGCAGCTTGTTGTCGCGCTAATTTTAAGTCACGTTTTTTACTTTGTCTTAAGCTAGTGATTTCACGTGCTTTTCTTTCGTTAGGAACAACAAGTGTTTCATCCCCTGCACTCGGGACACCTGATAAACCAAGAACCTCAACAGGAATTGATGGTCCTGCTTTTTCAACAGGTTCGCCGTTATCACTTATCATCCCACGAATACGACCAAACTCTAAACCAGCAATTAAAATATCGCCAATTTTTAAATTGCCTTTTTGTACTAAAACAGTAGCAACCGGACCGCGCCCTTTATCCAGTCGTGATTCAATAATTATACCACGTGCACTACAGTTCGACTCCGCTTTCAATTCCATCATTTCAGACTGCAATAAAATTGCATCTAACAAGGTATCAACACCTTCTCCTGTTTTAGCAGAAACGTGAACAAATGGTGTATCACCACCCCAATCTTCAGGAATAACATCTTCAGTTCCCAATTCATTTCTGACTCGATCTGGATCTGATTCTGGTTTATCAATTTTATTCACGGCTACAATTAATGGTACTTCAGCAGCCTTTGCATGTTGTACCGCTTCTTTAGTTTGTGGCATAACACCATCATCTGCAGCAACTACTAATATAACAATATCCGTAGCATCTGCACCTCGAGCACGCATTGCAGTAAATGCTTCATGTCCTGGTGTATCAAGAAAAGTAATTTCACCCTTATCGGTTGTAACATGGTAAGCACCAATGTGTTGTGTAATACCACCCGCTTCACCGTCAGCAACTTTTGCTTTTCGAATGTAATCAAGCAATGATGTTTTACCGTGATCTACATGCCCCATAATCGTAACAACGGGTGAACGTGATTCGAATTCACCATCAGATTCGTGTAACTCACTAATTAAAGCTTCTTCTACCGCATCATCATTAACCAGATTAATTTGATGTCCCATTTCTTCAACAACAATTACAGCAGTTTCCTGATCTAATACCTGATTAATAGTAACCATGCTACCTAAGCCCATAAGAACCTTAATAACTTCAGCTGCTTTAACAGACATTTTTTGAGCTAGATCACTAACTGTAACCGTTTCACCAATATTAACCTGGTGCACAATAGGAGCTGTTGGTTTTGTAAATCCGTGTTCATCAGAGCTTGTTGCTGTAACATGTCGAGATTTTGATTTTTTACGTCTCTTGCCGGTTTTATCTGCACTAACATGTAATTCAGCCCGACCATAACGGGTATTATGATCGCTAGCTTTATCTTTTTTGCCTTTACGTTTACGTGTATCAGTAGCTGTTTCTTTTTTCTCTGTTTTTGCAGGCTGCTCGACTGCAGGTTTTTTTATTGCTTCTTTACTGGCTTTATCGGCCTCAGCTTTTTTAGCTATTGCTTCTTGATGTTTTTGGTCTAACTCATCCTGTTTTCGCTGTTTCTCAGCAGCACGTTCATCCGCTACTTTTTTTATTTCCTGTTGCTCTTGTTCTTTAACAGCATCAAGCGCTTCGCGTTTAGCGCGTTGCTCTTCAACTTTTGCTGTTTCATCATCAATAATTACTTTACGTTTTACATAAGTTCGTTTTTTGCGAACTTCAACTGCCACAGCTTTATTTTTTCCATGTGAACCTGTTGTTTTTAAAACACTGGTCGACTTACGTCTTAATGTAATTTTATTTGAATCAGCACTTGATTGTACATCAGATTCAACTTCATTTTTTGTAACGACAGGATGCTTGGAACGTAAAAAATCTAATAAAGATGATTTATCTTTATCACTGATTTTCGCATTTGCATCATTAAGATTTACACCAGCTTCTTTTAATTGCACTAGCAATCGTTCTACATCAGTGCCAACAACATCAGCAAATTGTCTTACTGTAACATCTGCCATTTATTTATATTCTCCAAACTTACACATAATTTAAATAATTTAACTTTTCTAACTCTCTGCAGACTCATCAGCAAACCAGGGTTCACGTGCAGTCATAATTAATTTAGCAGCTACTTCAGAATCCAGTTCTGCGATTTCCAAAAGTTCGTCAACAGATTGCTCAGCTAAGTCTTCCATAGTGATAACACCCTTGGCAGCAAGCTTGTAAGCCAAGTCTTCATCAATACCATCCATTGTCAGTAAATCTTCTGCAGGCTCGACATCTGTTTTTTCTTCTTCTGAGGCAATCGCGCGTGTTAATAACACATCTTTTGCTCGTCCCCGTAATTCTTCAATCATATTTTCATCGAATTCTTCGATTTCCATCATTTCAGCAATTGGAACGTAAGCAACTTCTTCGATGCTGGTAAAGCCTTCTTGTACCAGAATTACAGCGACTTCTTCATCAACATCCAAAGCATCCATGAATATTTTTTGACTGGCATCCGATTCAGCTTCTTGCTTATCATCAGCATCTGCTTCACTCATTACATTTAAAGACCAACCCGTTAATTCACTCGCCAGCTTCACATTTTGTCCACCACGCCCGATAGCTTGAGATAATTGATCTTCAGCTACTGCAATATTCATTAAATTTTTATCTTCATCAACAATAATTGAACTGGCTTCCGCAGGAGACATAGCATTAATTACAAATTGCGCAGAGTTATCGTCCCAAAGCACGATATCAATTCGTTCACCTGCTAATTCATTTGAAACTGCTTGTACACGTGAACCCCGCATACCAACACAGGCACCAACCGGATCAATTCTTTCTTCAGCCGTACGAACTGCAATTTTTGCTCGACTACCCGGATCTCTTGCTGCACCCATTATATCGATAATGCCTTCGCCGATTTCAGGAACTTCGATTTTAAATAACTCGATTAAAAAATTAGGATCAGTTCTACTAACAAATAATTGTGGCCCACGAGTTTCAGAATGAACATCTTTTAAGTAACCCCGCAAACGATCCCCTGTTCGAATAGACTCACGAGGAATAACATCTTCACGTGCAATCATAGCTTCTGCGTTATTACCTAAATCCATATAAATATTGCCACGTTCCACACGTTTAACAACACCCATTACCAGCTCGCCGACACGTTCCTGATAAGTTTCAACAACTTTAACACGTTCTGCTTCACGAACTTTTTGTACAATAACCTGTTTAGCGGTTTGTGCTGCAATTCGACCAAAGCCAACAGACTCAATTTCTTCTTCGGTAAATTCACCAATTTCTATTTCTGCCTGTTCATATTGAGCAGCGCTTAATGTGACTTGTTGATCAAGATGTTCCATTTCATCATCTGCAACTACTTCCCAACGTCGAAATGTTTCGTAAGCACCAGTATCGCGATCAATATCAACTCTAACAAGAACATCATTGCTATATCGTTTTTTCGTAGCCGTTGCTAAAGCGATTTCTATGGCTTCAAATATGATGCCTTTTTCGACACTTTTTTCGTTAGATACAGCATCAACAACAAGTAAGATCTCTTTATTTATATCTTCCTGTTTTCTAACGACTGGTTTTTTCTTTCTCGCGGCCATTACATTTTCACTCTAAAGTAATAAACATTAATAAATATATATTTTCTATTTTAAATCGGGTATCAAATTAGCTTTATCAACTTCATCTAATTCAAAACCTATTTCACTTTCTAAATCTGCACAAAATATAAAAATTTGTTGCCCTTCAATGTGGGTAATATCACCCTTGAATTTTTTTTGCTTTCCAACGGCTTCACGTAATTTTAATTTAATCTTACAACCAATAAATTGCTCATAATGTTTCAATTTAAATAGTGGTCTATCAAGCCCCGGTGACGACACTTCGAGGGTATATGAACCTTTCAAAGGTTCTTCTACTTCTAAAATCCCACTCACTTGGTGGCTGACACTACCACAATCATCTGCATTAATGCCGTTTGGGCTATCAATGAATAATCGTAAAATTGAGTGCTTACCTTGTGAATGATATTCAATGCCTATCAATTCAAACCCGAGTGCCTCAACAGCGGGTTCTAGTAATTCAATTAACCCAACAGGTGCTCGCACGATAAAAACCCCATTTATATTACATTGTTAAATCTGTATTGCCCAAAACGAAAAAATGAGCCACTGGCCCACTTCTCAACTTCTTAAATAATCTAACAATTATATCACCTTAGCCTAAATTTAGCCAAATTATTACAACAAAAACTATTCAAATTACAACTTAATAGTAGCGGACATCAAATATACACATGACTATCTTACTAATAGTAACTAACTTCTGTTCGTAACAGGAAACACGTATGATAATTTAAAACCAGATGATACTAACTCAATGAAAACCATAAAATATTTATGATTTCTGAGTTATTCTTTAAAATTGGTAGCGGGGGCCAGATTTGAACTGACGACCTTCGGGTTATGAGCCCGACGAGCTACCAGGCTGCTCCACCCCGCATCAAGAGCGCGCATTCTACGCTATGCATGACTAACTTGACAAGGCACTTGGCAATATAATTCAAATAAACTTTAATAAGTTGAAGACCTTAAAGTAACCTGCTTCTGTTTGTTAAATAAAATTAAAAATAAGCTTCTTTTGTACGATTAATACATGACACATTCTTAAAGGCAGACTATGTTTAACTGTAAAATATAGCGTAAGATATCGCCACGTGATACTGTCGCCAAAAAGAACCTTTCATCGTGAGTAATTGATGAAAATGCAATGGCACCGTATAACTTTCTGCAAATTGCAATGTATTATGAGTGACAAGCTGCTTTTGCATCATGTAACATATTGTTTTATATTAATTAATATAGTTGGTATAACTATTGCAGAGTAATATTTTAAAGAATTACTTTTTATTTAAATTTCGAAGGAGTTGTAAATATGAACCAAACACGTAGAAGCTTTCTGCGCGCAGGTATGGCTGCAGGGACAGTTGCAATTGCAGCTGGAGCTGGTTTATTAACACCAGGCAGTGTTTTAGCTGCATGGCCAAAATCTGCCTTTACGGAGAAAAAACTGGATAAAGCTATAAACATTCTAACGGGCAGCTCAAGTCCTATGGATAGTGCAAAAATTAAAGTTGACGCACCTGATATTGCTGAAAATGGTGCGGTTGTTTCAGTTACTGTTGAATCAACACTAAATGACATTGAAACAATATCTGTGTTTGTTCCTGCGAACAATTCACCGTTATGCGCAAGTTATGTTTTGTCTAAACAATCCGATGGCGTCATTACTGGTCGTATTAAAATGGCAAAAACATCTGATGTCATCGCTGTCATTAAAGCTGGTGGTAAACTACACACAGCCAAAAAGTCAGTTAAAGTAACATTAGGCGGATGTGGCGGTTAACCCGTTTAACAGAGATTAATTTGCACCTATTTAAGAATTAAGTTGAGGAAAGTCAAAATGGCTAAAAAGAAAATGAAAATTCGTAGCTGGATGGATGGAGACAAAGCTAAAGTTAAAGCAATTGTTTTTCATCCTATGGAAACAGGTTTACGAAAAGATAAAGCAACAGGAAAAGTTATTCCTGGAAATTATATAACTGAAGTAGATTGTACTCATAACGGCACTAATGTATTAACGTGTTATTGGGGACCAGGCGTATCTAAAAATCCGTTCCTGGCATTTAGCTTCAAAGGCGCTAAATCCGGTGATGCATTAAAAATTTCATGGGTTGATAATAATGGTAATAAAGGTGTCGGTGAAAGTAAGATTAAATAAGCTAACTTTAAAGCCAAACACTAAAAAGGCATGGCAACATGCCTTTTTTAATGCCTGTAAATAATTCTAATCATTTAACAGGCGAAAAAAAAACGGGTACCAAAGGTACCCGTTTTATAGTGCTTTTTACGTACTAAAGGACTTATGGCTTAACGTATAAGTAACCTTTTTGTTGTAAGTGAGCAACTTGAGCTACACCAGAAGGTATAATTTCTGCATTTTCATTGATTTTGTTTTTATCAATTTTTTTACCACGAATGGTATTTGCGCAAATTTGAAATTTCACGCCACGATTTGCTAATGTAGCAATTGTGTCAGTGAAATTATATACCTTACCAGTTTTCTTGTTTTTCTTACCCATTGCACCATCAACTAATGCAAAAGCACCAGAGCTGTGAGTAACAACAATGATTTCTACATTTTTGTCACCTAAAGCATTCAAATGATTTTTTACATTACGTAAAGCACCTGTTGCAGTATGGATATTGTTAACATGATAAACTACTTTTTGTTTGTCATAACCATTTTTTGCAGTTCCTGCATTAACAGTAGTAACACCGAAAGCAATCATAGCTGTAGCAGCAATTAAAGCGACCTTTTTAAATAACTTCATTTTATCTCCTCCTGGTAAAAACCAGATATTATAATAGTAATACTTGTATCTAATAGAGCAAGTATCGTTCCACAGCCCTCCATGACCTGTCAATAAGTTTTTTTTCCATTAAAACTCATATAGTTACATTAACTTTAAAAGTTAGATGTTCCTAATTCATTTTGAAATGATATCCAATAACCCCTGCAAATTGCATACTTAATGTACAGCAAAGTTGCAATTTACACCATTTCTTCATCATATTTACGCAATTTACGCCAGAGCGTGGTTTTATCAATACCTAACACTTTGGCGGCTCGATTCTTTTTACCTTTGAAACAACGTAAAACATGATTTATATATTCTTCTTCCAGATCAATCAAGGAAACAAAGTTGTGTTCTGAAAAATTAAAAGCCTGATTTTCCTCTTGCTCTGAATCTAAATCTCCTATTCCCCATTTTAATATAGGCGAATCAGCTAAGATTACACTACGTTCAATAGTATTTCGTAACTCTCTTATATTCCCCGACCAATTAGCTTTACATAGATTTTGTAAGGAAACAGAATCAAAACCTTGAACTTTTCTTGAGTAACGCTCAGAAAACTCCTGTACGGCACTTTCAACTAAAGCAGGTATGTCATCACGACGTTCATTTAATGATGGTACTTTAATAGAGACGACGTTTAATCGATGGTAAAAATCATGTCGTAATTCACCAGATTCAACCATTTTATCTAAATTTCGATTACTCGCTGCAATTATTCGAATATCCACTTTTTGTGATTGAGTTGAACCGACCTTCGTCACTTCCTGATTATCGATTGCACGCATTAACTTAACTTGCATGCTATCAGAAATATTACAAATTTCATCTAAAAAAAGGCTGCCACCATTCGCTTGTTCCAACAATCCGATTTTTCGTTGCGTTGCTCCGGTAAATGCGCCTTTCTCATGTCCAAATAATTCACTTTCCAGTAATGTTTCACTCAGAGCACCACAATCGATCGCCACAAAAGGCTGATCCTTTCGGGGGCTATAATCGTGTAACGCTCTTGCAACCAGCTCTTTTCCTGTGCCAGATTCACCTACAACAATTACACAGCAATTAACATCTGAAACTTTCTCAATAGTATAGAATAAAGTTTTCATAATTGGTGTATCACCAATCATGCCGTAACGATTTCTTTTTTGTCCAATGCGTTTTTTTAGTAATTTATTTTCATTCGCCAGTTTTACAGATTTTAAAATTCTTTCAACCATTAAACGTAATTCATCGAAATCAAATGGTTTTTTAATAAAGTCAGTAGCGCCACGTTTCATTGCTTCAACTGCATTTTCTACAGAAGAATAACCTGTCATCACTAATACCGGAATGTTATTATCAATTTCGCGTAACTCGCTTAACAATTCAAAACCATTCATACCTGGCATTTTTAAATCTGTGATTACAATATCAACGCTTTCTGTCGAAAATGCTTTTAAACATTCACGGGCATCCTGAAACACAGAACAATCGTAATTGGTATTTTCACAATTACGTTGCATGACACTACCGGTAACCGAATCATCGTCTACAAACATAACTCGAGTTATTTTATCGTGCATTAACAACTCCTAATGTTTCCTTATTATCATGGTCATCCTTATCGCCAAAGGGATAATCAGCCTGTTCTCTTGAATCTTTTTTTATTTTATGCTTTGGCAATACAATATTAACTTCAATACCATTTTCTTCATTGTTATTAATTCGAATCACACCATCATGGTGTTTAATAATACCATAACTCACTGATAAACCTAGCCCAGTCCCTTCACCTTCATCTTTTGTTGTAAAGAAAGGATCAAATACTTGTGATATCTCATCTTTCTTTATACCAATACCATTATCGATAATCGAAATTTCAATATAATCATCGTTTGATTTTGCATTAATAATTATTTTCTTATTATTTAGAGATGCTTGAATAGCGTTTAACAAGACATTAACCAGCACTTGCTGGATTAGATTTGAATCACCGTCCATTTCAAGATCATTTTCAATATTTAATTCTAATCGTATTTCTTTCTCATTTATGCGATGTTGAATGAGTTGAATTGTTTCATTTAATAAATTTGTCATATTAAATAAGCTGTATTCGGGTTTAGTCTCGCGTGCAAAATTTAAAATTCCTTGCACAATCCGTGCACAACGATTCCCCTCCTTCATTAATAAATTTAAATCTTTTTTCGCTTGAATATTTTCATCACCTAAGGATTTTTCAACCAAAGATGCTAGTGACATAATATTCATCAACGGATTATTAATTTCATGGCCTATTCCGGCAGCTAACTGCCCTACTGATGCAAGTCGTTCAGATTGTTGTGCTATATGTTCAGCTTGCTCTTTTTCTTCCTTGGCTTTTTCCAGGCTTGCAATCAGGTAATTAAATGCTCGCCCTGCAATACCAATTTCATCAGTACTCTTACCTTTATACACAACATTACGATCACCATCTGCATATTTCGTAATCATATCTGCAAGCATGTGGACAGGCATTGTTAATTTTACAGCTGCCCAAACTGCAACAACGACACTGACCACTAAAACAGAAATTAATAACAACCAGATAGAATTACGCATTTTATTGACTGGAGCCAGAATTATGTCGTTATCAACTTCGATTGCCAGTAACCACTTTATTTTTTTAGTTGAATCAAACGGAATAAAATTTCGGTAAAATAGAACTTTGTTGTCTTCAAGTGTCAGCGTACCACTTTCAGATTTGGTTAAACTCTGCCATTGTGTATTGGACACTCGTGAAGACAACTTATAGTCAAATTCGGTTTGATTGGAAAAACGAAAATCACGATTTTTATGAAATAAATAAATACCATCTCTTTTAGAGTCGATTTGATTAAGCTCGACCATGTAGATGTTTCCTGGGTAGCCACCCATCGCAGCTTCAATAGTATTATCAAAACGCGTACCCCACATATTAACAACCAACATACCATCAAATTGATCCAATTCATCTTTAAGTCGTACTGAATAACGCATCATAGCCGGACAAAAATCGGCATCCGGTGTCACCTGACCTAATTCGAAATCTGAAACAGATACTGATTTTTTCGCATCCAAGGCACGCTTGAAAAAAAGTTTGTTAGATTGATCCGCAACATAATATCGTTTGTTCTTACGATCTTCACGTTTAGGTTCAATTAATTTCCCCTCTTTAACCTTAACAAGTGTTTTTCCATTGGGTGCTATAAAGCGAAGTGCTTGTATACTGGGAAGAGCATGTTGGTAGTTTAGAAAGAAACTTTCTAATTCGTCTGCATACTTTTGATACGCTTTTTTATCACTGCTTCTAGCACTTGTTGCAAAAGCTCGAATTGCAGGTACTCGAGATAACCCTTTGGCTATCGATTTTTGGGTATTCAGTAATGACGATAACTCTGTAGACATTTTATCCAGTGCTGTGTGGACTTCTGCATCAGTACGCGCTGTAAGTTCTTTTTCCATTGCCGTCGAAACACCAAATAACAAAACCAATAACGGTAATGTCGTCACCAGAATAAGCACTAAAAAAAATTTAGTCTTTAATGTCATACTGCATTTCGCTTAAAACTTTGCATCATGCAATCATTATTGTCACACAACGCCTTACACAGCAAGAAATATTTTAAAAAGTTAAATTCGTTTATTATAATATAATAATAAACAAATTAAAATATTGCATTTTGAAATGCATAAAAACTGACTGGAGAGGTATAAAAAAGATGGTATTGATTAATTCGATATTAAGTAACTCTAATATAGGTGGCGTTATTAAGATCAAAACCTATTTTGCCGCAAAGATGCGAAGAGCTCAAAGTAAAGTATTGTAGAAAATTTTTATTCAGGACTTAACAAACACCGAATACTTCTAGATATAAATTAAATAATACGATTTTTGATTTTTCACTGAAAAGCACCAATACAAACAACCATCAACATCGTTGGATAAATCCCAACAGCCAGAACGGCTAAGGCATTTGAACTGAGCAGAATACGCATGTCAGTACTCGAAGCGATTACATCGGTAGACTCGGGTTTGTCAAAATACATAATTTTGATTACACGTAAGTAATAAAAAATACCGATAACTGAAAATAGTACTGAAACGACGGCCAGCCAAATTAAGTCAACTGACACAATTTCCTTAAGTACAAACCACTTACCCCAAAAACCCAGGAATGGTGGAACACCGGCCATTGAAAACATGAAGATCAACATAACAAACGCGAACCAGGGACTACGTTCATTTAATCCTTTAAAGTCTGATAACTTATCAGCTTCAAAACCGGCTTTACTCATAAACAGTATCATACCGAAGCCTCCCAGAGCCATTACGACGTAAGCAATAGTATAAAATAATGAGGCTGCATACCCTTGCTGAGTTCCACTGATAACACCTAACAACAAAAAACCAACATGAGATATTGTAGAATACGCTAACATTCGTTTTAAATTAACTTGAGCTATCGCGACAATATTACCAATCGCCATCGATAATACCGCGAGAATGATCAATATATCTTGCCACTGAGAATGTAGTGGCCCAAGCGTATCAACGAGTAATCGAATTAACATGGCAAAAGCGGCAAGCTTGGGCGCAGTTCCTATAAAGATAGTAACGGCTGTAGGTGCACCATCATAAACATCGGGAATCCACATATGAAATGGGACTGCACCCAGTTTAAATGCAACACCAACGATTAAAAATACTATTGTGAATGCAATAATTAATTTATTATCGGACTGAGCCAGATTCTGGCTAATTTCGGCTAGATCCAAGCTACCACTTATACCATAGAGTAACGACATACCATAGAGCAACATACCCGAGGCAATTGCCCCCAGGATAAAATATTTCATAGCAGATTCAGTTGCGACTATTGAATCACGGTGTAAGGCAACCATGGCATATAGACTAAGAGACATTAATTCCAAACCAAGATAGATAGTAAGCAGATTATGAGCAGAAATTAAAATCATCATGCCTAAAACTGCGAATAACGCCAATACAAAATACTCGCCTTTAAAAATATTTCTAGCTCGTAAATATTCTTTAGAGTATAAAAATACTGCAAATGTACATATAAAAACTACAATCTTTAAAATATCACTTAATTGATCGTGTACATAAGTATTACTAAATGCATAAACAGGCTGTATTGTCGGCATAGCAAAAACAATTGCACCGCCAACAACTAACGTAAATTGTGACAACATATAGGTAATGCCACGATTTTCCTGTTTTACATATAAATCGACCACCATAATGATACAAGCCATAGAAAGAATAAATATTTCTGGCAAAATTTGTAATAAATCAGCTGTCTCAAATTGATAAGTCATATTTATGCTCTTTCTATATTGTCACTTTATAATTTTGATTGCGTAATTTGAACTAATAGATGCTGTACTGATGCATCCATCACTTCGAGTAATGGTGCAGGATAAACACCAAAGCCCAACACCATAACCGCTAGCAAACTCAAAAAGAAAAATTCTCGTTTATTGATGTCTTTTAATTTTGCAACATTATCATTGGCAATCTCACCAAAAATAACACGTTTCACCATCCACAATGTATATGCCGCACCAATTATTAATGTTGTAGCTGCAATAATTGCATACCAGATATTGGCTTTAAAAGAAGCCAGTATTACCATGAATTCACCAACAAAACCTGAGGTGCCCGGTAAGCCAGCATTTGCCATAGCAAAAAATACCATAAATGCTGCAAAGGTAGGCATTGTATTAACTACCCCACCGTAATCTGTTATATTTCTACTGTGCATTCTGTCATACATGATACCAACGCATAAAAACATTGCAGCTGAAATAAAACCATGAGAAATCATTTGTACAATTGCTCCGGAGAATCCTAAAGCAGCACCGGATAATAATTCTTTATTCTGCAGCACATTGGCATCTGAGATTTGAAACACGATAAAGAAACCTAGTATCACAAACCCCATATGTGAAATTGATGAATAAGCTATTAGCTTCTTCATATCTTTTTGTACCAGCGCAACGAAACCAATATAAAAAATAGAAATCAATGCCAGTGTTATCATTAACCAGTCCAGTTCAAGGCTGGCGTCAGGTGTTATTGGTAAAGAAAAACGTATAAAACCGTATGTACCCAGTTTTAACATGATAGCAGCCAATATAACTGAACCACCGGTTGGAGCTTCTACGTGTGCATCTGGCAGCCAGGTGTGAACTGGCCACATAGGAACTTTAACTGCAAAGGCCGAAAGAAACGCGAGGAAAATATAAATTTGAACATCCAGATCAAGCTTAACATTGTGAAAATCTGCTATTGAGAATGTTCCTGCTTTTGAATATAAATATAAAAAAGCCACCAACATTAATACTGAACCAATAAAGGTATACAAGAAGAATTTTAGTGTTGCATAAACACGCCGTTCGCCACCCCATACCCCGATAACAATAAACATGGGAATTAACATTGCTTCCCAAAATACGTAAAATAATGCTGCATCCATTGCGGCAAAAACACCAATCATTAATCCTTCCATAATCAAGAATGCAGCCATATATTGTGCAACTCTTTTCTTAATTACTTCCCACCCAGCGATAATAACAATAACAGTACTAAAACTTGTTAAAATTATTAACGGCATTGCAATGCCATCGACACCAAGAGCATAGTTAATATTAAAAACAGGAATCCAGGGTAGTAATTCAACAAACTGCATACTTGCAGTTGCAGAATTAAAGTCTGTATAAAGTAGAATGGATACCACAAAAGTAATAATTGAAACACATAATGCTAAAACACGTGCTTCTGCCGCATTTTTATCATTACCAGTGGCAAGCACGAACACACCGCCCAATATGGGTAGCCAAATCACAATACTTAATAAAGGCCAATCGGCAAACATAATTATTACAACCTTATAATTTTTTTATAATACTTAACTATTACTATAAATAACAAAGTACCCGACAAGGGAAATTAAACCAATAATCATTACAAATGCATAATGATACAAATAACCTGTTTGAATATGTCGAACAATAGAGGATATAACACCTACTGTTTTAGCAGATCCATTAACGGCAATACCATCAATTATTTTCTCATCTCCAACTTTCCATAAAACATTTCCCATCTCGCGGCAACCACGTGCCAAAACATTTTCATTAAACCAGTCAAAGAAATATTTATTATCAAGAAATTTATAAATGAATGAGAATTTTTCCTGAATTATCACGGCAAGATCCTGACCATTTTTATGGAAATAATAAGCAGTAGCAACACCCGCTATTGCAAGATAAAGCGGTAGGCCCATAAAACCATGAAGAACCATGGTAAACGGATCATGATAATCTTTCGCTAATTCACCTAAAACATCATGTTCCGGTAAAACGAATATTGCACTACCAAAGAAATCACCAAACGCCATATCACCAACGAATACCATTCCTATCATAAAAGATGGAATTGCCAATAAAATTAAAGGCAATGTAACAACCCAGGGTGTTTCGTGAAGATGTGAACGAGTATGATCATCCATTCGTTCTTTACCGTGAAATACCATAAAGTACATACGAAAACTATACAAAGCAGTTATAAAAACGCCAAGTAATATACTAATATAGGCAAAGCTTGAACCCGCTATCTCAGAATGCCCTACCGCTTCTATAATTGAATCTTTCGAATAAAAACCGGCAAAGAATGGTGTTCCTATTAAAGCCAACGAACCAATTAAAGATGTTATCCAGGTAATAGGAAGATACTTACGTAACCCTCCCATCTTGCGCATGTCCTGTTCGTGATGCATCGCTATAATAACCGAACCTGCACCCAGGAATAATAACGCTTTAAAAAAGGCATGTGTCATCAAATGAAATATACCCGCAGCGTAAGCAGATGCACCCAGAGCGACTGTCATGTATCCAAGTTGTGATAAAGTTGAATAGGCAACAACGCGTTTAATATCATTTTGAATAATACCTAAAAATCCCATGAACAACGCAGTAATAGCACCTATCACTATTACGACGGTTAAAGCCGTTTCAGATAATTCAAATAGTGGAGACATTCTGGCCACCATGAAAATACCCGCAGTCACCATGGTTGCAGCATGAATTAATGCTGATATAGGTGTTGGGCCTTCCATTGAATCCGGTAACCAGACGTGTAATGGTACTTGAGCCGATTTACCCATTGCACCAATGAATAAGAATATACAAATTAATGTTATAACTGACCACTCACCAAACCATGGCACAACGGTAATGGTCTTACCAACAACATCTTTAGTGCCAGCAAAAACATCAACATAATCAAGCGTGCCAAAATACATTAACACACCGGCGATACCTAATAAAAACCCGAAATCACCAACCCGATTCACCAAAAATGCTTTCATGTTAGCAAAAATAGCCGTATCTTTTTTATACCAGAAACCAATTAACAAATACGACACTAATCCAACAGCTTCCCAGCCAAAGAATAATTGCATAAAGTTATTCGACATCACTAACATCAACATCGAGAATGTAAATAATGAAATATAACTAAAGAATCGTTGATAACCGGGATCTTCACTCATATAACCAACGGTATAAATGTGAACCATCCAGGACACGAAAGTAACAACAACCATCATCATCGCTGTCAGTTTATCAACCATAAATCCGACTTTGAAAGATATATCACCTGTCTTGAGCCAAAGATAAAGATCTTCATTGAACGTTGCACCATCAAACACAACTTGTTTGAAAATCACCACTGATAATAAAAATGATACACCAACACCAATAATTGTGACCCAGTGAGCGCCCGAGCGTCCGATAACCTTGCCATACAAACCAGCAAGTATTGAACCCGCTAATGGCGCAAGCACTATCATCAGTAATATTGTTTTCATGTCATCAAACATGTCTTAACCTTTTAATGAATCTAAATCATCGACATTAATAGAATGTTTATTTCTAAACAGCACTACCAAAATTGCCAATCCAATTGCAGCCTCAGCAGCCGCAACCGTTAAAATAAAAAATACAAATACCTGACCAGCGGTATCATTTAAAAAATGTGAAAACGCTATAAAATTAATATTGACTGATAACAACAATAATTCGATTGCCATCAAGATAATAATTAAATTTTTACGATTTATAAATATTCCAGCCAAACTTATGCAAAATAAAATGGCTGAAAGAATAAGATAATCTGTTAACTCAATCATGGTATTTTCTGTTATCTCCCACTATTTCCTTGGCTCAGATTTAATATCAACCATACGAATTCGATCCTCACGTTTTACTGAAATTTGGTCACCAATGTTTTGGTGTCGAGTATTGGGTCGCCGACGTAATGTTAAAGCTATCGCTGCAACAATAGCGACTAATAATATCGCTGCTGCGATTTCAAATTGATACACATACTTGGTGTATAACAACATACCAAGCTCAGCCGTATTATTGTAATCTGCAGGATGGCTATTTAATTTGTATTGCGGGTTAGACCAATGTTCAGGTAACAAGACATAAATCATCATAGCCGCCATTAAAATTGCAAAACCAATACCGATTGGTAAAAATTTCATGAAACCCTGTTTCATTCTGGCAATATTGATATCGAGCATCATAACGACGAATAAAAACAACACCATCACTGCACCAACATAAACCAACACTAAAACAATCGCTAAAAACTCAGCTTCAAGCAACATCCACAACGCAGAGCATGAAAAGAAACTCAACACCAGATACATTGCTGCATAAACCGGGTTTCTGGTGGTCATTGCGCTACCTGCACTGAGAATCAGCATCAAAGCGAAAACATAAAATATAATTTTTTCTATACCCATAATTTTTTACTTAACGGTAGTTAGCATCCTTTGATCGCGCTTCAGCAATTTGCTCTTCATACTCATCACCAAATGCCAGTAGTTTTTCTTTTGTCATATACAAATCTTCGCGTATATCACCATGATATTCATAAACATGTGTTTCAACGATAGAATCAACAGGACATGACTCTTCACAATAGCCACAGAATATACATTTGGATAAATCTATATCATATCGTGTTGTACGTCTTGTTCCATCATCACGCATTTCGGACTCAATCGTAATGGCTAAAGCAGGACAAACCGCTTCACACAGTTTACAGGCAATGCAGCGCTCTTCACCATTAGGATAACGCCGCAAAGCATGGCGGCCTCGAAAACGGGGTGATATTGGTGCTTTTTCTTCTGGATACTGAATGGTAAATTTTTTCTTAAAAAAGTAACGTCCAGTAACAGACAAACCTTTGAATAATTCCAAAAGAAACAGACTTTTAAAAATACGCCCGACTTGGCTCATTTATTTTGCCCCCATCGTTGTAACTGTATTGCTAACATCCGCACCAATCACATCAGCACTAAACCACGGTGGTGTATTGGTTAACAATAATAAAGCAACAACAAGCAACCAAACAATTGTTATAGGAATAAATACTTTCCAGCCTAGGCGCATTATTTGATCATATCGATAACGAGGGAATGTCGCACGAAACCATAAAAACAGGAATAAGAAAAATGCTGTCTTGAGAAATAACCAATGAATACCATCACCTAATAAAGAACCAATAACGGGTATTGATAAAACGCTTTCAGGAATCCAGCCTTGAAAGGGTGATAACCAGCCACCTAAAAACATTAGCGTTGCTAGCATGGCGATAATAATCATATTCGCGTATTCCGCTAAAAAGAATACTGCAAATGCCATTCCCGAATATTCCACATGGAAGCCGGCAACAATCTCAGACTCCCCTTCAGCAACATCAAATGGAGCCCGATTTGTTTCAGCAACACCTGAAATGAAATACACCACAAATAACGGTAATAGCGGTAACCAGAAAAAACTTAAGAAACCATACTCACCGCTCTGAGCTGCAACAATTGCTCCTAAATTCAAGCTTTGTGCGGCAATAATAACGCCAACTAAAGCAAAACCCATTGCGATCTCGTATGACACTATTTGAGCGGCTGATCGAAGTGCACCTAATATGGCGTATTTAGAATTTGAAGCCCAACCTGCGATAATCACACCGTAAACACCCAGTGATGTTACAGCTAGTACATAAAGTAGACCTGCATTTATATCAGCAAGCATCATGTGTGCATTAAAAGGAACAACAGCCCACGCAGCTAAAGCTGTACCTAAAGAAATTGTTGGCGCTATCACAAATAACAGTTTACTGGCATTCGCAGGAATGATTATTTCCTTGAACATTAATTTGAAAGTATCTGCAAATGGTTGAAGCAATCCTTTTGGGCCAACACGATTAGGACCAATTCGTGCTTGCATGTAACTAATTACTTTACGCTCAAAATAAGTTAAATAGGCAACGCAAATAATCAAAGGTAAAACAATAATGATAATTTTTAATAGTATTTGCACTACGACATAACTGTCATAAAAATTCACAATAAAATTTAATATTGAATCAATCATCTATATTATCCGTTATGCCTTACTCAATTCCATTGCCCCGGTAATCTGAGACAAGCCATTAGTTGCTTCCATACCGATTGGAATAAGTACACAGTTATCAGGAATTCCATCATCAATTACGATAGGTAACACTACCTTTAATTCATTTTGAACTGCTACCGCATTATC
>JBGMRJ010000010.1:39126-45154 GCA_048061315.1 Gammaproteobacteria bacterium | reverse complement strand
TCAAAAGTAATCTGCTTTTTACCTTTACCTGCGATTTCTTCAAAATGAATGGTTTTGTGATTGAGATATTTTAACGATAACGAATCCATATCATGTCGGGTTGCAGTGCTATCAAGGACATAAGACTCCAGCATGCTGTCAAATTCAATCCCCTGCAGACTGATGCCATAATTTTGTAACACGCTCATATCGTATTTGAGATTTTGCCCGACTTTTTTCTGATCTGAATCTTCCAGTAGCGGTTTTAATAAATTTAAAACCTCATCCCTATCCAGCTGCGTGGGTGCGCCTTCATAATTATGAGCAACAGGAACGTAAGCGGCTTCACCGGCTTTAACGGCAAAAGAGCAACCCACAATTTCTGCTTCCATATACAGTAAACTAGTTGTTTCCAAATCAAATGCAAACAAGCTTGAATCTTTGAGTTTTTTAATCCAACCGGTTAAGTCTTTTTTGTTCAGAATCGTTTGATAGTCGGTACTGTCTGGTTTTGCGCCAGGTTCATCAGTTGATGATGCTTTTGAACCAGTGCTCGAACGTTTACCACCTCGTTCGATTGCTTCAGCTAACCAGGTTTTAAATTCAAATTGTGAAAATAAATCACGTAGCGTATCACTATCGGGTTTGGTGCGTAACAGCGTTTGTGGTGTTTGCTCTAATTCAACATCACATTTAATCGTTACCAATTGTTTTGACAAGGGTAAAAATTCCAGACTGGCTCGCAGATTTTCTCCAACCTTACCTTTTATTTCGTCAGCGCGTGCCATCACCTCATCAACCGTTTTATATTCAGCCAGCCATTTTACGGCAGTCTTTGGTCCAACCTTGGGTACTCCCGGAATATTATCCGAGGTATCACCAATTAAGGTTAAATAATCGATTATCTGATCCGGGCGGACACCAAATTTTTCTTCAACGCCTTTTTCATCCATTGCAGTGTCGGTCATGGTGTTAATTAAACTAACGTGTTTATTAACCAACTGTGCCATGTCTTTATCACCAGTTGAAATTACAGTGGGTATTTTTAACTGGCTTGCCTGTACCGCAAGCGTGCCAATAACATCATCGGCTTCAACACCGGGAATACATAAAATCGGTAATCCCATGGCTTTTATGGCTTCGTGAATCGGAGCTATTTGTTCGATTAGATCCTCGGGTGTTTTTGAGCGATTAGCCTTGTAGTCTTTATACATGTCATTGCGAAAAGTTTTACCTTTGGCATCAAACACCACCACGATATTATCGGTATCATAGGCATCTAATAGGCTGCGCATCATATTGATCACGCCGTAAATTGCACCGGTTGGTTCATCACTGGAATTACGGAATTCAGGCATTGCATGATACGCTCGGAATAAATACGATGACCCATCAACCATCACAAATGGTTTAGCTTTTGACATAAAAATATCCTGGTTCGAAAATGCCATTATGCCACTAAATTTAGTGTTAAACTTTAACTTCACCGTCTTTTTAAAGTTTCAAATTGTGCCTCAGAAAAAACATTTCCACTGGTCCAGTCAGTTTGAGTGAGCACAAAAGTAAGGACAAGCTGATTAATAAGCACACAGGTAATCTACAAATGAGCAACAAGCCAAAATTTAATCACCCCGGTATGAAGCCGATTAATGATGCTGCGTTATCTCGCGAGTCATGGAAGATTTTTAAAATCATGGCTGAATTTGTTGAGGGATTTGAACAGCTTGCACAAATTCGTCCGGCTGTGAGTATCTTTGGCTCGGCACGAACCGATCCATCACACCCCTATTATAAAAAAACGGTTGAAATTGCCCGGCATTTATCCGACTCCGGATTTTCGGTGATCAGTGGTGGTGGCCCTGGTATTATGGAAGCAGCTAACAAGGGCGCATTCGAAGGTAAATCGCCGAGCATTGGTTTAAACATTGAGTTACCTCACGAACAAACCAATAACCCGTTTCAAAATATCTCGCTGACATTCAGGCATTTTTTTTCGCGTAAAGTCATGTTTGTGAAATATGCCTCGGCTTATGTGGTGATGCCCGGCGGCTTTGGCACCCTGGATGAATTAGCCGAAATTTTAACCTTGGTACAAACGGGTAAAAGCCGTAAAATTCCAATAATACTGGTTCATCGACCTTTTTGGGAAGGTCTGATAGAGTGGTTTGAACAATCGCTGATTAAAAACAAAACCATAAGCCCGAATGACATGAACTTAATACAGATTCTTGATGATCCTGAGGAAATTGCCAATGCAATTTTTAATCATTATGAACACCGCGGATTTGAACCTTCGGCTGAAGAAGCTGAAAAAATGATGGATTTATAAAATGATGATACCGTATCGAACAGTGACTTTTTTGACGACTATTTTTATTCTGCCCGTTAATGCCAGCTTTGCTGATGTGGCACCACCGCCACCTCTAACAAAAGAAAACCAGCAGAGTCAAACACCCAAGAAGTCGATACCACTTGAAACACCGGCTGTAAAACAAGACAAACCGGATGAACAACAACCGCAATTCCCAACACCGGAATTGGTTATTCGCTATAAAGACGGTGCTAAAATAGAAGAATACCGGGTAAACGGCCAACTACGTTATTCCAAAATAACCCCCTCAATAGGCCCCCCCTACTATTTAGTCGATACCGATGGTGATGGAATATTTGATAAACGCCACGATCATTTAGCAAATCCACCAATTCAACAATGGTTACTGTATTCCTGGTAAGAGTTTAATTGCACAATATTAAAGCCAAGCGCAGAGCGGAATACTTATCTTTGCGCCCTGCACTTTAGAACTCCTACGTCGTTCATTAAGTACTTCATCCCTTCGGTTAGGTCGAGCGTCTATGCGGTAAAATTAAAAGCATTTCTAGCCCAATCCATCCTAAACGAATATAATACCGAGCTTTATAAATCAACCCTTTACTACTATGTCCGTCTATACCAGCATTGATCATTCCGAGCTTGAAGCATTTTTAGCGCATTATTCGCTGGGAAAACTAGTTGCTTTTGAAGGTATCACTGCAGGTATTGAAAATACCAATTATTTTGTCACCACCAGTTCCGGCGAATTTGTATTGACCATTTTCGAAACTGTCGATGAGCACGAACTACCGTATTTTCTGGATTTAATGGCTTATTTAGCTGAACGCGAATTCCCCAGTGCACATCCGTTACCCGATGATACCGGTCATTATATGCGCCATTTAAAAAACAAACCGGCGGCTTTGGTTCATAAACTATCCGGAAAACACATTAAACACGCTAATTTGCCGCAATGTCGAGCCGTTGGTAAAGCTCTTGGCCATATGCATGCTGTAGGACAACAATTTTCCAGTCATCGCGCTAACCCGCGTGGTTTTAATTGGTGTCACGAAACTGCCGACAAAATTAAGGCTAAACTACCGGCAGATCAGCAGCAGCAGTTACAAGATGAAATTGCATTCCAACAACTACACCAAAAAGATGAACTACCACGGGGTGTTATTCATGCCGATTTATTCCGGGATAATGCCTTATTTGATGGTGATAAACTAACCGGCATTATCGACTTTTACTATGCCTGCAACGATATCCTGTTGTACGATCTCGCTATTACGGTTAACGACTGGTGTGTTGATCACAATGGCAAACTCAATGAGCAACAGGTTGAAGCTTTTGTTACGGCTTATCAAACAGAACGCCCGCTAAATCAATTCGAAATCGATAATTGGTCACGAATGTTACGCGCCGCTGCATTACGATTCTGGTTATCGCGCTCTCTAGATTGGCATTTCCCACGTGATGGTGAACTAACTCACAGCCATGATCCTGACGTTTTTCAACGTATTTTAGCGTTACGAACCACACACAAAAGTGTGCTCCCCGTCACCGTGAAGCCTGTGGATAACTCTGTGGACTAGTTTCTAAGCAACTGAAAGAAAAAACAATTACGAGGGTATACCCCTAGTCTGTTAAAAATCGCTTTAAAGTGATAATGCAATAGATAACAATTAGTTACATTGCTTTTTATGACTAAATCGCTAATGTAACAAAATTATGACAGTAAGTTAATGATTTTAAAGCGTTGTGTATAACCTTTCGAAAAATAGAAATACCAGATGCTTAATGTTACTTAATGAACGCTAATAAAAGATAGTTGAGATATTATGTCAATTCAAGTAAGACCGAAAATTATTTACTATATTGACGTAATTAGTCGTACCACCGGTCACATTGTTTCCTGGTTTACACTATTAATGGTCGTATCAAGCTTTACCGTTGTGACACTTCGTTATGGTTTTAATATTGGCAGCATCGCATTACAGGAATCCATCGGTTATTTTCATGCATTTATTTTTATGATTGGTGCAGCCTATACCTTAAAAAATGATGAGCATGTTCGAATTGATATTTTCTATCGAAAAATGTCAGCCCGCAATCAGGCTTTAGTGAATTTACTCGGCAGTCTATTTTTGCTCATTCCAATGTGTGTGTTTATCTTTGTAGAAAGCTTTGATTACGTGATGAATTCCTGGGCCATTCAGGAAGCCAGTTCAGAAGCCGGTGGCATCCCACTGGTCTATTTAATTAAAACGACTATTTTGATAATGCCAGTACTCGTTGTTAATCAGGCAATTGCCATCATTTTACAAAAAATCCAATTTCTAAGATCACCACCGCAACAGGACGAACCCGATAATGCCTGAAATCATGGCGATCCTGTTATTCGTTACCATCTGTATTGTGCTGTTATTTGGATACCCGGTAGCCTTCACGCTCGGTGGCGTAGCATTAATTTTTGCCGGTATTGGTACCCTGACTGGCACTTATGATGATCATCTCGGGTTTTTACCGGGGCGCTTATTTGGTATCTTGTCCGCGCAAATCTTATTTGCGGTGCCGTTATTTATATTCATGGGTATCATGCTGGAACGCAGTAAAGTTGCCGAACAATTGCTTGATACCATGGCGCTGTTATTTGGCCCGATTCGGGGTGGACTCGGGATTTCGGTAATACTCGTTGGCATGTTATTAGCCGCTAGTACCGGTATCGTTGGTGCTACGGTCGTCACGATGGGGTTATTGTCCCTACCGACCATGCTCAAACGCGGTTACGATCCCAAGGTCAGTAGCGGCATAATCTGTGCTTCGGGCACATTAGGGCAAATTATTCCGCCCTCGATCATCTTAATTCTACTCGGCGATGTTATCAGCACCGCCAATCAACAAGCACAGGCGGCATTAAATAATTACACCCCTGAGCCGGTATCGGTTGGTGATTTATTTGCCGGTGCCTTAATTCCCGGCTTAATATTGGTAACACTCTATATAATCTACATAATTTATCTTGCGCTATTTAAGCCTCTGACAGTACCGGCAATTCCAAAAGCCGAGAGAAATTTAAGTAAAATAGAACTACTGACAAAAACCATTACGGTGCTATTACCCCCATTGGGATTAATACTCGCGGTACTGGGTTCCATCTTGATAGGTGCCGCAACCCCGACTGAAGCAGCTTCAGTGGGTGCCGTTGGCGCAATTTTATTAGCGCTTTATCAAAAGCAATTTAACCTCACCATTCTAAAAGACGTTATGCAAAACACCACGCGTATTACGGCAATGGTGTTTATGATTTTTATTGGCGCATCGATATTCTCGCTGGTTTTCCGGGGCTTCCATGGCGACCAGGCAATCGCAAATTTTTTGAGCGATCTACCCGGGGGCATTGTCAGTGCCATGATTGTCGTGATGTTACTGATGTTTCTATTGGGATTCATACTCGACTTTATTGAAATCACTTTCGTGGTCGTGCCAATAGTCGCTCCAATTTTACTGACCATGGGAGTTGATCCAATATGGTTAGGGGTGATGATTGCAATAAACCTGCAAACCTCATTCCTCACTCCGCCATTCGGATTTTCGTTATTTTACTTACGAGGCGTTGCTCCGGAATCACTGGCAACCCGCGATATTTACCAAGGTGTTATTCCCTTTATCGGCATACAAGTGATAGGATTGATCATACTCTCAATTTGGCCAAGTCTGGCTACCTGGTTACCG
>JBGMRJ010000010.1:9543-39026 GCA_048061315.1 Gammaproteobacteria bacterium | reverse complement strand
TTGAAACCAGTAAATTACATGAACCAACAATAGAATGCCCGCATGGCATTAAATACTGTTTAACGCTACATGATCAGATGGGTAAACGACTTCTGGGCTTTGATAATGCTCACCCGGTAAAATTAAGATCACAAGGTAGATTTAGCGGGCGTCGTATTATTTATGATCACATACACACGGTTTCAAATAATCAGGTTGAACCTTATATATTTGAATCTGCCGAACAATTGATAACTGATTTTTTTCGTGAAGTAGATAAAGTTTTAACAAAGTACGAAAAATAATAATATTAAAGGTTAATGTTATGAAAAGAATAATCATTGGTATTATGTCTCAAGAAAATATTCGTAAACGAATTATTTCAATAGCGAATGGGACTTATAAACCAGGAAAAAATGAGCCTAAAGTCTGGTTCCCTTCGATGAAATCTGTCGCTGAAGTTCTTAGCGATCAGAACCGTGCACTGTTAAAAATGATTGCAGAAATTCAGCCCGAATCACTTAAAGAACTTGCCGATGCCGCTGGACGCCAAACCAGCAATCTTTCACGAACGTTAAAAACAATGGAACATTACGGTTTTGTTGAGCTTAAAAAAATAAATAAAGTTGTCAAACCAGTTGCAAAAGCAACTGAATTTGAAATTCATGCAGCATAATATATAATTAAAATGAAAAATAAATTTACAAAACCTGAAACTGATTGGCAACAACAGCTAACTGAACAACAATATCAGGTTACCCGGCAACACGGTACCGAACGCGCATTTACCGGGGAATATCATGATAGTAAAGAGCCAGGTGTGTATGAATGTGTTTGCTGCGGTACAAAATTGTTTGACTCAGATACAAAATTTGATTCAGGTACTGGCTGGCCGAGTTTTTTTCAGGCACTATCAAACGATGCTGTTGCCGAAACCATCGATAGCAGTGCCCACATGACGCGTACTGAAGTTCATTGCTCAAAATGCGATGCTCATCTAGGTCATGTGTTTCCCGATGGCCCACAGCCAACCGGGTTACGTTATTGCATTAACTCTGCATCATTATTCTTAAATAAAAAATAGGGATGTTAATATGAACACTAAAATGACAGGACGTTTTTTTAAAGTTATAGTATTAATGCTATTGACGAGCAATAGTTACGCCTCCGAGTTTGACCCCTGCACTGATATTGTAATCGATCAAAGTACGCATATTGCTTACGGTGCTTATGGTGCACCCTTTGATGGAAAATTTACCTGTTACCGCGATACCGAAAATAAAAAACCAACAATTCGACGTGAATTTAAAAATGGTGTCGCAACCGGAAATCATTTTTGTTTTGATGAAAAAGGCAAACCAAAATGGGTGATCGTTTTCCTTAATGGCAAACGTTGGAAAATGGATCTATTTGCAAATCGATTCACCCAACCCCAAAATGCCAATTTAGCGCATAATTATAGTTTCACTGCCTGCGATGCATCGGACTGGACAAAAGACTGGTGTCAACAAGCCAATTTTAGAGATTGCCTACCTGAGTAATTTATAGAGTGTTAGTTAAAATTAACAAAGTAGCGCATTCTGGGCAAATTATATTTATTGCTCTATAATCTGTTGATACTATAACAAATTATTGCAATTAAACTGAATATCGTATCATTAATAATTCTACTAATTGTAAGGAATAAGAATGAACATCCGGTTTTGGACTTTATTCAACTCCTGCGTTTTTGCTTCGATTACCGCAACTATTACCACACCATTATTTGCTGAAGATAATGATTCCCTATTCTCATTATCTTTAACAGAGTTAATGAATGTTAATGTTACCACTACATCGAAGTACGCAGAAAAAATAGACGACTCTCCAGGAAATGTATTGGTTTTTTCACGCAAACAACTGCAACAACGCGGTTATCGAAATGTAGAAGATCTATTACAGGCATTACCGGGAGTTCAGGTTCAAAAATACTCTATATTAGGCATTTATAATAGTGTCACTATTCGCGGTGCCTCAGGAAACAACAAGTTTTTGATATTGCAGGATGGTGTCAGACTCAGCACTCCAGCCGGAGAAACTGCAGCAATAGGAAACAACTACCCCTTATATTATGCAAAAAGAGTGGAAGTTTTATTAGGACCCGCTTCTGTAGTTTACGGTGCAGATGCTTTTGTTGGTGTAATTAATATCATCACGCTCGACAACAACGATAAAGAACTGATTGAAGTATCACTTTCTGCAGGTGAAGATGGTTATCGTGAAGGTTATGCCCAATGGCACAAAAAGTTTAATCGTGATTCAAGTTTGAATCTAGGTCTACAGGCATTCCATTCACAAGAATACCGCTTTGCAAATGATTTTCCAGAACTCTATGACGACCCTACAAAAACTTACGATTTAGCTCCCACACAAGACTTTCAATTTTTTGCCAATTACAGATTAAATTCTAATTGGCAATTTGGTTTAAATCACGTAACACATTCATCATCTAGTTATTTTACTGCTAAACCATCTTTCACAAATTATGACAAGGGTGCAAAAGAAATTGACCATCAAACAACACTATACACCCGATTCACTAAGAATATTAATAGCGAGCTTCAGTCCAGCACTTTACTAACGCTAATGAATTTTGAAATTGATAACAAAAGTTATTTTAACGATAATTTTACCGGGAATGTACCGGGTTATAAATACGCACAGTCTAATCGTGTTTCGATCAACCAAGATTTTGAATACAAACTAAAGTTAAATCATTTGTTATCAGGGGGCCTGGTTTATGATTATTTTGAAAACATACCTAAAAGTACCGACTTACCATCCCCCTATAACACCTCTAAAGATTCGACAAATCAAGATCTAACCTATAATAACACGACGCTACCGATTCAATTTTTTGAAAAACAATACCATAATACCGGTATTTATATTCAGGACAATTGGAAAATAGATGAGCAATGGCGTCTGGTTTCTGGATTACGATATGATGATAATTCTTTTTATGGCGATTCACTCAACCCACGTATTAGCGCCATACATCAATACGATGCTCGCAATTTAATTAAAATTCTGTACGGTCATGCATTTCAGGCACCGGGACCGGATCAGGCATCGACGCATTTTGGTAGTTTTACTAATACACAAAATGGCTCAGGCGAATGGATAAGCACCGCAACTCCCTTTCGTGTGCCTAACCCCAATATTAAACCTGAAACCATTAAAACATTTGAGATTAACTATGAACATAAATTTACCAATAACACCCACGTGAAAATAGCACCTTTTATCAGCCAAATCGATGACGCGATAGTACGAAAAAATGATGCCGTCCCCGATCAAGCCATACCCGGAGCCCAACTACGAAATACCTTTAAACTTGATAATGTCGGAAAAAAAGAAATTTATGGGATTGATTTTAGTATTAATAACAAAATTAAATCCGGTTCTTGGGGTTTTGAAAACTGGGGATACATCAGTTATCTTGATGGCAGTATGACAAACAATGGTAAAAAAATTGAATTACCCATGGTGTCGCAGTATAAATTAACTGCCGGTTCAACAATGACATATAGTAGAAAATACCTACTAACTCCAAAACTATACTGGGTTAACACAACAAACAGTAATCAAATCAATCCGAATGACACCAGTAAAATGCTAAAAGTACCATCGTATTTTTTAATGGACTTGCACGGTGAAATTAAGATATCAACTGCATTTATTATGAAACTCGATGTCTATAATCTGTTTGACGAAAAATTTGTTAATGCTCCATTTGCAAATCAATTTTTTGCTTTAAATTCGGCGCCACAACCCGGCCGCATTAGTGTAATTTCAATTGTGTATAAATTATAAGATATGATAAAACCTTGTTAATTCGAATTTTAATAATTTTTTTAATTAGCATGGGGATTTTAATCCCCAGCACTTATCTATATGCACTAGCACCCGCTCCTGAAGACAAAATTAAAGCCGCCTATATCTTTCAATTTACCAAGTTTATTGAATGGCCTGATGACAATCAGGCCAAATCAAATCAGACATTTACAATTTGTATTGTAGGAAATGATTCAATAACAACACAACTTCAACCGTTAAATAATCGTCGGGTAGAAAACCGCAGTATTATCATTAAAACATTAAATGAAAAAGATAACCCGGTTGGTTGTGAAATTTTATACATTGGCAAGAGTGTTAAATCAAAGCTGGATAAAATAATTAAACTCATACAGTTTCAACCTATGCTAACCGTTAGTAGTATTCCGGAGTTTGCCCATCATGGTGGAATGATAAATTTTGTCATTTCAGATAATAAAGTTCGTCTTGAAATTAATTTAAACTCAACTCGTGAGGCAGATTTAAAAATTAGTGCTAAATTACTTGAAATCAGTCTTAATGTTATCAAACACAGCTCCGGTGGAGCAGACCTATGAACCGGTTTAAACAATTATCGATTCGGGGAAAGCTAATATGGATAATAATGTCAATCACCTTGATGACACTGATATTTACCAGCCTAACAACATCAATTTATAATATAAATCAGGAAAAACAGGAAATATTTAAAGAAAATTTAACACTCGCTAAATTAATTGCTAATCGTAGTACTGCCGCATTAATTTTTGATGATCCCCGGCTAGCCGAAGAAAACCTACAATCTTTAGACACCATGCTCGATATTAACAATGCCTGTATTTACCAGGATGATGGTGAATTGTTTGCAGAATATCATCGAATTAGAAATACTAACAATGACTGTCCTAAACTTAAAAATCTGACACACAATATAGCCCTATATACAAATAACAGATTATATATCAGCACCACTATAAAATTAAAAAATGATCTGCTGGGTTATATTATGCTTGAAAATAATCTTAACTCTCTCAATAAACAAGTAAGGGAAGAAATTCTGATTACAATTGTTTTCGCTTTAATAGCCGCTTTAATAGCACTAATCGCATCAAACCGACTACAACAAATCATATCCCGGCCTTTACTCAATATGAAAAAAATTGCTGTGGAAGTTGAGGTAACACAAAATTATTTACTCCGAACAAATACTGATAGCCATGATGAAATTGGGGAACTCGGTAAAGCATTTAACGCCATGCTTGAAACGATAGAAACGCAACGAGATGATTTAATAAATACTAATATCAATCTTGAAGCAACAGTAATTAAGCGAACAAAAGAACTTCAAGTCGCAAACAATGAGTTAGAATCTTTTAATTATTCTGTTTCACATGATTTACGTGCACCACTGCGTGCAATATCCGGCTTTAGCCAAATTATTCGTGAAGACTATTCTGATATTTTGGATCAAAATGGAAAAGACCTATTACTGCGTGTTCAAAATAACACCCATCATATGGTTGATTTGATTGAATCATTATTGACACTTTCGAGGCTGGGTAGAGCCGAACTAACATACTCAGAAGTTAATTTATCGAATCTTGCTCAGGAAATTATTAACACCCTAAAAGAAGCTAATCCTGAACGGCAGATCGAATTTCAATGTACTCACAATTTAATAACCTATGGTGATCCTGTTTTGCTAAAAGCACTTATGGATAATTTGCTGAGTAATGCCTGGAAATATTCCAGTAAAAAGGAAAATACCCAAATCGAATTTGGACAAGCTGTCATTGACGACCTCAATACATTTTTTATAAAAGATAATGGTGCCGGGTTTGATATGCAATATGCGGAAAAATTATTCTCTGCTTTTACCCGTTTACACGATAAATCAGAATTTCCAGGAACCGGGATCGGATTGGCTACCGTGTTGCGCATCATTCACCGGCATGAAGGCCGAATTTGGGCAGATAGTAAACCGGATGAAGGAGCTACTTTCTTTTTTATTCTCCCAGATCATCAGCTTTAATCATGTCGGTCTTTTGTGCTGTGACTGTGTGCGTGCTTTATAATATCCATGCTTTCATCATAAACATCCGTTTCCACTTCCATTAAACCTAGTATTGTATGAAAAATATTATCATGTGAATAATTATTCCTGACTTTTAATCTTAAGGTATCAATATTAACTTCATCTTTATCGTAACTATTACTAAACCACATTATTAGTGGCACGTGGGTTTGTGATTCTGGTGCTAACATATAGGGTAGACCGTGCAAATATAAACCATTTTCACCTAATGATTCACCATGGTCGCTAATATAAAATAAAGCCGCTTCAAAAGTTTGTTCATTATTCTTTAATAATGCAATAACTTGGGATAAAAAATAATCGGTGTAAAGTAATGCATTGTCATAGGCATTACGGATAGCCTCGTTACTACACAATTCGAGTTCATTGGTTTTGCATACTGGTTTGAATTTCTCAAATGCGGGTGGATAACGCTTGTAGTATGCGGGTCCATGGTTACCCATTTGGTGCAATACAATAAATATATCTTCTTTTTGATGTGCGTCTATATACGCCTGTAAGTTAGTTAACATTCCGATATCACGACATTCAACATCACAAATACTGTTTTTATCGTCAGTTTTATAACTTTCATGGGGTATTCTATCAGCAACACCTTTTGAATTTGAATTATTATCTAACCAAATTACATTGCTACCACTGTGATACAAAATATCCAAAACATTCTCGGTTCGTTTTGCCTTGTTTTCTTCAAAATTTGACTGATCATAAATCGAAAATAAACAGGGGACTGAATATGCCGTTGACGTGCCACATGAAAATATATTTTGAAAGCTGATAACATTTTCTTTTTCGAGATACGGATTCGTTTTTCTACTATATCCGTTTAACGAAAAATGATCGGCTCTTGCGGTCTCACCAACCACAAAAATAATTAATTCCCTATCACCATCGGAGTCATCTTTTTTTGCATCCTGTCCAATGTGTTTAAATGGCATATTACTATTATCAAAAAAATTAGAAATATATCTCCCTGTTGAATAAATATAATAAGAGGGGTTAGAATAATAACGAAGTGGTTTATGCTCCCGAATAAAGGAAGCATAATAATTACCGAACAACAGAAACATTATTATAATTGTAACAATAGAGGCTCCCAATAGACTAACGCGAGAAATGATGGATTTCTTTAGCGAACAGTGCTGAATGTTTATTTTGTAGATTAAAATCGACGGCAGGACACCTAAAAACAAAAAATACAATAATTGCGTTATACTGAATAATTCCAAAGACTCACGAACATCAGAATTTAAAATATTATCAATCATTGCTACATCGATGACGATTTTATAAGTGTCCATAAAATAAGCACTTAATGAAGAAATTAATACAATTAGAATTAGTGCGGGCTTTATAGTATATTTAGTGCTGACTAAAGATAGTAGAATGATATTGAAACAGATAAAAACAACACTTAGTGATAATAAAAATAATATATTTTTTAAACTTACAGGGAAAATTTTGAGAACTTCCGATACGAAAGTAAAGTTCCCTAAGACATAAAGAAAAACTGAAACAAAAATGATAAGTTTTGAGCTTGATAAACCTTTAGTTATTATATTCATTCATTATTTTTATCAAAAACTATTAAATAGTATTCAAATTATAATAGTTTAAATCTAAATAAGCACGAAATATTAATCTCGAATTAAGCTTATACACATTAATTAATTTGCTACAACATACTACTACGCGATAAAATAAGCCATGAAATCCAAATTAATCAATCTTGTTGAAATTCCAAAAGACTATTTTATAGTCCGCGAGGGTGTGCACTATGCAGGAACTCATCTATTAGTGGATTTGTGGGGTGCTATTAAACTCGATAATAGAGATTTTATCGAAGCAACTTTAATTGATTGTGTTAAACAATGTAATGCAACTCTGTTACACATTCATTTGCATCACTTTAGTTCTAGCGGGGGTATATCCGGTGTAGCCGTTCTCGCCGAATCACATATTAGTGTTCATACCTGGCCTGAGCGTGATTATGCCGCGTTTGATATTTTTATGTGTGGTAATGCAAAACCTGAAAATGCTCTGCCTGTTTTAAAACGCGCTTTTATGCCAGAGCGGTTTGAAGTTAAAGAAATGTTACGCGGTAAAATTGATAACTGATTATTAGCTTATAATACCGTAACTACTTGCTATTTAATTTATTCATAGTCTGTAAAATTTCCCTTATCTTACTCATTCGATTACTGACAAATGCAGTTTGTGCAACTGTCATTGGTAGTTTTTTCCCATTCTCGCCACAATTCGAACCATAGAGTGTCCGTTGATCTTGTTCCGATATGTTACCCACTCTGATTCTGATTTTTCGGGATCGTTGTTTCATTTGATTGGCTAATTGATGTTTACCTAACTGGATTAGCGTATCGGAGTATTCATCGAGTAAACGGGTATATCGCGCTGGTGTATTTTCTTCTGCATTCGCAGCAATTAAATTGGGTAATGCAGCTTCAAAATAGATGCTTGCCATTTTATAAAATTTTTGGTCAAAGTAGAGCCGAAACATTTCAACTAACGTTAAAACATATGGGCCATTGATTTGTTTTTCTAACAGATAGGATTTTTCGATAAATTCTTCTGCGATTTCAAAATCACAGGTAATTCCGGCAGCATGTCCAAATTCATAATAAAATACTGCGCGATTTCGATCCGATGCATCGGTGAGATCCAGATGTTCTACTGCTTTCTCCCAACCATTTCGAGCTTCATGCCATTGCCCCTTGAGTGAAGCACTATAACCAAGTTGTGCGTATTTAGCGGCACGTGAAAAGTGTGATATCTGCGGGATATTTTCGGTAATTTCATTTAATGCCAGTTCATTATTTTCGTCTGCTACAATTTTTGCAGTTAAGCTTAAAAAACTAACAAGGTAGCATAATAAACCACATATGATTTTGGTATTGTTACGTAATTGAATTTCCATATTTTTCACTCTCATTTCCATATGAATGTGCCATTTAACTTCCGACACACTATTTATGATTACTTCATTGTTCCCCTTCTTTATTGTTATTATTATTTTAAATAACTACTTCTTAATTAACTACTTCGAGCATTTAAATAAGCCTGCTCTGACACTTTATGCCATTGAGTCACTTGATCACGAAACTGAATAAAGGAATCATAGATTTTTTTGTTTACCGGGCTTTTATTTGCCACATCCTGAATAACTTCATCTGAAATATTACGTAACTCATTTAATACATCTACCGGGTAAGGCAATAATTTCACTTTATGCTTGTTTACCAATTTATCAAGAGCATCATTATTTCTGGCCGTGTATTCAGCTAACATATCGAGATTAACTACCTTACAGGCATTTCGAACTATGGACTGAAGATCAGCCGGTAATGCCTCAAATGCAGTTTTATTTACAATCGCTTCCAGCGTTGTGCCCGGTTCATGCCAGCCCGGATAATAATAAAATTTTGCAATTTTATAAAAACCAAATGCCAAATCATTATAAGGACCAACCCATTCAGTAGCGTCTATTGCTCCGGATTGCAATGAAGTATAAATTTCACCTCCCGGCAATGTTACGGGTGTGCCACCAATGCGTTTTAATACTTCGCCACCGAGCCCCGGCATGCGCATTTTTAAACCCGACAAATCATCCACGGATTTAATCTCTTTATTAAACCAGCCACCCATTTGGGTACCGGTGTTACCTGCTGCAAAGGGTATCAGGTTAAACGGTGCATACAAATCCTGCCATAAATCTAAACCACCACCGTAATATAACCAGCCATTCATCTCCTGTGCGTTTAAACCAAACGGCACAGTAGAGAAAAATTGCGCTGCTTCGATTTTTCCTTTCCAATAATACGCACCACCATGACCCATCTCAGCCGTACCGTTCGAGACTGAATCAAAGACTTCAAATGCCGGCACTAATTCTTTTGCACCATACACTTTCACCTTGATTCGTCCACCGCTCATCTCGGTGATTAGCGTTGCGAGTTTATCTGCACCGGTTCCAAGACCCGGGAAACCTTTCGGCCAGGTGGTTACCATTTTCCATTGATGGATTTTACCTGATGAAGCTGCTGCGGTATTATTGTTATCGTCTTTTTTATTACATGCACCCAATAAGGCGGAGCTTGCAACCAAGCTGCCAGCAGTTGCACCTTTAATAAAATCACGTCTTTTCATCTTGCTACCTTGTTATTTTTTTAATTCTTTAAATATCAGCTTTGTAGCCAATATTAATCATATTTGTCTTGAACAGATCCGGCTAACTCGAGTTTTTATCGAACAATTTTTTAACAATAATTCTTTTCAATCGCATAGATCTGCATCACATTGTCTGCCATGCTTTATTCACATTATTGAATCGCTCTATCTTTATACAATAACGCGAGCTAATGATGTTTTAAATAAAAATAAACGTGTAAACCTAAAGCTGAGCAAAATCACCTTGGAAAAAATCCAAAAGCAGTTAACTGCTATCATTGCAATTAGTTATATTCTCATTCCAGTCGCCAGTGTTGCAGTAGGCTTGAGTATTGGCATCATTAGCTTGAATACTATACAGCAAGCAAACTCAATGTCACTACTATTAGTCATGAGCTTCAGTATTCTGGCAGTCAGTGTTTACTATTTTAGCCAATATTTGAACCCGGTAAAACAATTACTGCAATTGAGTAATTTTGCCGCCGTCAATAAAGATCACAATACCATTACCGATCCAATCCATCGCCATCTAACGCAATTTAGTCGTCAATATTGGAGTTTGTGTGTACCCTTTATACTCCTATTGCCAGTGAGCTATCAAGCAGCGCGTGGTGATCAATTATCCTATGTTGTATCATGGCAAACCCTGCAAATTGGTCTTTTATTGCTCATCGTCACCATCACCGTTGCTCTGCCTGGCTACTTATTGTCGCTAACCGTTTTAGGCCGACTATCACAACATATTGGATTAAAAAACATACAAGTTAGTTTAAAGACCAAGATGATGTTAGTGGGTGGTTACATACCGTTACTCACAACGACGATTTTACTCGCCTATTTTTCCTGGCGTACCGGCACGCTGGCACGTGAAATTATATTATTCTGGGCACTATCAGGCTCTTCTGCTTTTATCAGTACCCTGATTGCAATTAATAGCCTGAAATCGTCTTTGCGACCTATTAATAATGCTTTTCAAGATACTAGTGCCACATCACATGCTAATCTGGCTACAAAACTGATTCCCCATTCAACCGATGAAATCGGTTTGCTAATGCAAACTTTGCGGCATTTATTCACACGGCTGGGAGAACAAGAATCCTATGTTCAGGCAATATTTAACCATGCCGCAGAAGCCATTATTGTCTCGAGCGATTCCGGTAAAATCGTTTTGTATAATCCTGCAGCTGAGAAATTATTTGGCTATCACGCTAATGGTATTGAGCGATACACAATTAATTCATTATTACCCGAAATTATTAATAGCTCGGGACAACCAAAACACATAGAAGACAAAATCGAATCTGAAGCACAACGTGATGACGGATCTCTGGTAGCAATTAAGGTTAGTATCAGTGAATTACGCATGAATGAAACTACCTGCTATGCCTATCTTGTTCAGGATATTTCAAAACGAAAAGCAACCGAAGTTTTGTTGCAACATGCTGAAGATCGATATCGAACCCTGGTTGAAACAGCACATGATCTGGTCTGGAGTATGGACAACTGCGGTAACTGGACATATTTGAATAATGCCGTCACCCGAATTTATGGTTATGATATCAAAGACATGATGGGTCACAATTTTACTGATTTTCAAGCACCGGTATCAGCAGTACAAGATAAAAGAGCACTCAAACAATTATTACTCGGTGAAGAATTAGTGCAATACGAAACCATACTCAAACATAAAGATGGCACACAACGGCATATTAGTTTTAACGCTAAACCTATCTTTGATCAAAAGAATAATATCGTTTCGATCACTGGCACTGCACGTGATATTACCGATCAAAAAGCCTATGAGAATGAGCTTACTTATCAGAGTGAGCATGATACCTTAACGGGTTTATTAAACCGTCGTTACTTCCATCAGGAACTAACCCGGGTAATTGCCCGGGTTGCTCGTAGCGGCATGGAATGTGCCTTGTTGTATATTGATTTGGATCAATTCAAATATATAAACGACACTCTCGGTCATGCAGCCGGCGATACCTTATTAATTGAATGTACCAATTTATTACAAAAACATACCCGTGATGGCGACATGCTGGCACGTTTTGGAGGCGATGAATTTACAATTCTGCTTTACAACATCGCGCCCTCAAAAGCGACGACAGTTGCAGAGAATTTACGTGAGCTGTTTGATCAATACCGTTTTTACCAAAATGGTAAAGCATACAATGTTACCTGTAGCATCGGCTTATCGATTATTGATAATAATATTACCACGCCGGATGAAGCATTATCCCGAGCAGATCTGGCCTGTAATGTTGCTAAAACAAAAGGCCGTAATTGTGTTCATACATCCAATAAGCGGGATGAAGAAAAAATGGGGATGTCAGAAGACATGGGCTGGGCAGCACGAGTGCGCGATGCTTATGAAAATGACAAATTCCAATTGATGTATCAACCTATTTATTCTATTTCCGATAAAAATGTTGAAGACTATGAAGTACTATTAAGAATTCCACTCAGTGATGGTGGCATGATTTTACCCGGAGGCTTCATCCCTGCCGCAGAACGCTTCGGACTAATTCACCAGGTAGACCGCTGGACAGTCCGAAAAGCAATTACAACACTACATGACTTAAACAATGCTGGCCACAACACACGATTTGCAATTAATCTTTCTGGACGTGCTTTTGAAGATCAGGAATTATTACCCTTAATCGCCAACTTGTTAAAAGAAACTGGCTTGAATCCGCAATCACTCACCTTTGAAATAACCGAAACAGAAGCAATCGAAAATCTGGCATCGGCAACCACCTTTATTTGTAAACTAAAAGATCTGGGTTGTAAATTTGCTCTCGATGATTTTGGATCCGGCTTTAGCTCATTTAACTATTTAAAAAATCTACCGGTTGATATACTTAAAATTGATGGCAGCTTCGTGCAGTCCTTGCATAAAACCCATGTTGATCAAGCCATGGTGCAATCGATGAATCAAATTGCGCACGCACTCGGGAAAAAGACTATCGCAGAATTTGTTGAAAATAATGATACTTTAACTTTACTCGAAGGTTATGGCGTCGATTACGCACAAGGACATTTTTTAGGTCGACCACAAGCTGATATAGTCAGCGATATTAAAGAGCGCAAATCGAATCTAAAAGTAACAACGGACTTAAGCATTCAACATTAGTTTTTTTACTTTGCGGCCTTCGCGTCTTTGCGGCATAAAAATTTAAACCATCAAATTAGCATACGCCACAACCAGCCACTTGGAACCAACAGAATCAAAATTAATCTGAACACGGGAATGTTTACCTTCGCCCTCGTAATTTAGCACAATACCTTCACCAAATTTAGCATGTGTTACCCGTTGACCTAATTGCATGCCAAGTTCTTCCGGGATGGATTGATCGAATTCGTCGAAGGAATTACCCATACTGGACATCGGCACTGAGGTCGCGACTTCACCCACCATGCGAACATGCTCAATACAGTCATCAGGAAGCTCACTTAAAAATCGGGAAGGTCGTGCAAATCGTTCTTCACCATGTAATCTACGCTTATCAGCACAACTCAATGTTAGCTGCTTCATTGCACGCGTCATTCCAACATAGCAGAGACGCCGTTCTTCCTGCAATTTTTTCGGATCGTCGCTCGACATTTTATGGGGGAACAAACCTTCTTCCATACCGCCTAAAAAGACTTGTGGAAACTCAAGTCCTTTTGATGAATGTAATGTCATGAGTTGCACACAATCATCCCATTCACCCGATTGTTTTTCACCGGCTTCTAATGCCGCATGGGTTAAAAAGCTCGATAACGGATCCATTTCTTCAACATCATCATCAACTTGATCAACATCGTAAAACTTTGCCGCATTAACCAATTCTTCGAGGTTTTCTATTCTGGCCTGGCCTTTTTCACCTTTTTCTTTTTGATAATGTGTATACAAGGTGCTGTGATGAATAACATGCTCGACTTGTTCGTAGAGTTCAGTACTGGCACAACCTCGATCCAGGTTTTCAATTAAATCAATAAAAAGTTGCAGTGCACTTAATGCTCTGGGTGTAAAAGCATTATCTTGCATTTGTATGTGGGTCGCCTGCCACATTGATATTTGATTGACACGGGCGCAGTCGCGAACAATTGACACGGTTTTATTACCAATGCCCCGGGTGGGAAAATTGACAACTCGTTCGAATGAGGCATCGTCATTTCGGTTTTGAATTAACCGTAAATATGCCAACACATCTTTAATTTCCTGACGTTCAAAAAAACGTAAGCCGCCATAAACGCGATAAGGTATAGCGGCACGAAATAATGATTCTTCAAATACCCGTGATTGTGCATTAGAGCGATATAAAATTGCACATTCCGCTCGTTTACCACCAGCATCATGCCATTCTCTGATTTGGTCAACAACGTAGTATGCTTCATCATAATCATTAAATGCCTGATAGATTAAAATGGGTTTACCCTTATCGTCAGCAGTCCATAATTCTTTTCCCATTCTATCGTCGTTATTACTGATTAATTTATTCGCTGAAGTTAAAATATTTCCGGTTGAACGATAATTTTGTTCCAGACGAAATACATTTTGTTTTGCATAATCTTTTGAAAATTCATGGATGTTTTCAATTTGTGCACCACGCCAACCATAAATCGATTGATCATCATCACCCACCGCAAAAATTTTACCGTTATTACCGGCTAGTAATTTTAACCAGGAATATTGTAGTGTATTGGTATCTTGAAATTCGTCTACTAAAATATGTTGAAATCGTTCCTGGTAAGACCGTAACACCTCAGGATTTTTTTGGAATAACTCATAAGCACGTAATAATAATTCAGCAAAATCGACTAGACCGCCGCGTTGACAACTTGCTTCATAGGCTTCGTAAATTTTGATCATATGTTGCAGCTTCGACTCACCCTGATGCGATATTTGGGAAGGTCGCTTGGCTTCATCTTTTCGGGCATTGATATACCATTGCGCTTCTTTTGCCGGATAGAGTGTTTCATCCAGCCCCATTTCACGAATCACACGTTTAATAGTCCGTTTTTGATCGTCACTGTCTAATATTTGAAATGTCTGCGGCAGACCGACTTCTTTCCAATGTGCCCGCAGGAGCCGATGCGCAATCCCGTGAAACGTACCAACCCATAATGCCCGAGTTGGTGCTCCTAACAATTCTTCAATTCTACCGCGCATTTCACCGGATGCTTTGTTGGTGAATGTGACCGCCAGTATGCCATAGGGAGTGACATTTTCGGCCAGCATTAACCAGGCTATTCGGTGTACTAATACCCGGGTTTTACCACTGCCCGCTCCAGCGAGTACTAACACATGGCTATTAGCAGCACACACGGTTTGCCTTTGGGCATCGTTCAGAGGATCGAGTATTGGTGAAACATCCATAAAATCAGTCACTTTGTTGAATTTTTAATATCATACCAAAGCTCAATGCGAATCGATATGTCGTTATATTTCGTTGGGAATATTTGTTATAAATCAAGACTATAGTGAACTTAATAATCTGACGAAGAATAATTTCGCTTGTACAGTATTACGACAATAGCTTTAATTTTAAATCTTAATGTTCAAAGCTTAACCTCACAAAAGAGGCTGAAACAAACTAAATGTAATCCAGGATTTTCAAATACTGGCGTCAATTAGTACTTAACAAACACCATTAAATATATCAAATATAATGCCGATAGTTGTTTGACTACTGTCTAAAACCGGCTTTTTGGTTATCACAAATTACACTATGGCAAATGCTACAAGTTCATTTGAAGAAAAGATAAAACTGTTGCAAATCAGTTTTATTAAAGAACTGCCCGCGCGATTAAATGATTTAGATGTCAGTATTTCACAACTTGATTCTGACCCGACAGACTCTTCTGCGCTAATTGCTTTAACACGCAAACTACATACCTTAGCCGGCTCGGGGGCTACCTTTGGTTTACCCGAAGTAACTGAACTAGCACGTAAAGGTGAGAATTTATTAAAAGTAAAAGACATAATTGAAAACGGCGTTAACTCTGTAACCAGTAAGCACATTAAAGAAATCGTAACGGCCTTACATAATATTAAAACTGACCAGCTTAGTGAAACTGCTCATTCAGCGAACTCTGAAATTAATGCACTCAAAAAATCTTTAAAGAAAGAAACCAATATAAAAAGATGTATTTATATTCTTGAAAATGATAAAAACGTACATGATGATATAGTAAACCAATTTCAACAATATGGTTATCTCGTAACAGCATTTGACAACATTGATAAATTCTGTGAATTACAAAAATCAGATCCAGCTGATATTGTTTTAATAGATTTATTAATTAACGGAATATCAGAAACTAAAATAAATCAACTAATTACGCAATCAATTAATAATGATTCATTTACGATTGTAACTTGCACCAGTGGTGATATTAAATATCGTTTAAGTGCAGCCAGATCAAACGCGCATCATTTTTTAATTAAACCGTATGATGTTTCAGAAATTATTGATCGGATTGATGCCGATGCAACATCGAAAAAAATTGATCCTTATCGGGTACTTATCGTAGATGACTCCTATGAACTGGCGAAATTTTATTCCCTAACGCTGGAAAATGAAGGCTTTAATTCCAATTACATTACCAAGCCATTGAATATCCTGGAAGCAATTACATATTACCAGCCAGAATTAATCTTACTTGATTTATACATGCCGGATTGCACCGGTCTTGAACTCGCATCTGTAATACGTCAACAAGAACATTACATTGATGTACCGATCGTATTTTTATCTTCAGAAACTGATACCAAAACCCAGCTTTTAGCCATGCAGCAAGGTGGCGATGATTTTTTAACAAAACCCATCATTGCCGAAAATTTAATTTTATCAGTTAAAACCAGAATCGATCGTTATCGGCAACTAAAATCCCTTTTTGTCAAAGATAGTTTAACCGGACTGCACAACCATACTAGTATTAAACAACATATCGAAACAGAAATTTTACGAGCCCAGCGAAATCGAAAACAGCTTTGTTTGGTAATGATCGATGTGGATCATTTTAAACAAGTTAATGATGTTCATGGGCATAATGCCGGTGATAAAGTGTTGAAGGGGTTAGCGCGTTTAATGCGTCAAAGATTAAGACAAACCGATATTCTGGGTCGCTACGGTGGTGATGAATTTGTTGTAATATTACCTGAGACTGAAATCAATGATGCCAGATCCGTTATTAATAAATTACGTCTGGATTTTGAAAAGTTACAATTTACCGATCTCGAAAATGAAATAGCCGTTTCCATTACCTGTGGTATTGCGAGTTACCCTCCCGCTAAAGATAGTGAGCATTTAAGTATTTCTGCTGACGTAGCACTGTATAAAGCAAAAGAACTTGGTCGTAACCAGGTTGCAATTTATGAAAATTTTTAAGTTCTAAAAATAACCAGGTAATTCTTTGGCGAGGTTTTGTTTTTCTGATGTTCTCGCTCCGGTTAAGGCAAAACCGGTTAATTTATCAGATTGATAAAAACAGGCTTTAACACCCTCTTCAGTTTCATCAACTTGCCATTGACCCTCAGTGAGATCAGGTGGGCTTGCAACCGCAATTGGACACGCCGGAGTTTTAATAACAACAGGCATAGCCGGATAAGAAACCTCAGTAATATCACCCGCCAGGGTTTTTGCTAATGCCTTAGCTGCATGCATAACCGGCATGATATACGGCATAACCATTCCATTAACTTCAGCGCAATCACCAAGTGCGTAAATATTTTCAGTACTGGTTTGTAATGTTTTATCAACTACAATGCCACGATTAACTTTTAAATCTGCTTCTCTTGCCAGAAATACTTCAGACTTCAAACCAACGGCTGATAACACCACATCAACATTTAACAGAAAAGCTTCATCAGAAAGTTGTAATTGAATTTGTTTATCAATTTGATTAATTGATTCTACCACTGTTCCCAGTTTCCACTTAACACCCAGTTTTTCAAGCTCAAGTTGCAGATGTTTACCGGCTGCTTCGGGTAACATTCTTTCTAGCGGGTATTTATCCGGCCCAACCACGGTGACATTAAATTTTTCGTGTAACAAATCATTGGCAAATTCACAGCCAATTAGACCCGGTCCCAAAATTGCGATATCTTTTTTGCCTTTAATGGCCTTACGAAATTTTGCATAGTCATCCAGATTATTCACTGTTAATACCTGATCTGCGGCATCGCCTGCAATGGGTAAGCGAATTGCTTTGGCACCCAGCGCCAATACCAATTTCGAGTAAGCAACATCTTCAGTTGCCAGGTTTACAGTTTGTTTTTCACTATCAATACCATGAACCAGAGTATTAGCGGAAATTTTAACGGATAATTGTTCTGCCATTTTTTCAGCTTCAGTCATTACCAGATTGGCTGCAGTTTTAGATTTTGCCAGGGCATTTGACAACATTGGTTTAGAATAGTTATTAGCATTGTCCATACTGATTATATGGATCGGAGTTTTTTCATTAATTTTTCTAAATTCTCTTGCAACTGTATAAGCTGAAATACCACTTCCAATAATAACAATAGGTTTCATTTATTCTAATCCTGCTTCATAATCTATAACCATAATGAGACGAACATTAACACATTTTGAGATCAGGTTATATGTTGTAATTAACATTGTATTTTGTTATTTCACGACTTCCGCTATTTCAGCCGAAACAGTTATTGATCAAAAGTCAAGCAATCGAATCGAAATCAAATTAAGCGATACCGACATTGCTGTAACAGTTTATCCTGCGTCCAATAGTGAAAACCATGATCTGATTCTATGGCTACCCTCTGAGCATGGTCTACCTGATTCGATATTTAACATAGCAAGCGCACTAGCTTTTGAGAATTCTCAAACTGAAGTTTGGGTTGTTGATTTGCTTAGTTCACTATTCTTACCAACTCAGGCAAGTAGTATTAATAAGGTGCCGCATGATACCTTATATCAACTTGTACAAAAAATTCATTCTATAACGGGAAAACGAATTTTTATTCTTGGCGCTGGTCGAGGTGCGTTGCTTGCAATGCGTGCCAGTCACTACTGGTTACGCGACTCTCTTAACTCCGATCAATTTGGAGGTTTAATTCTACTCTACCCCAATTTATATACTGCAACACCGGAACCCGGTAGCCCGGCAGAATATTATCCAGTTACTCATGCTGTCAATGTTCCTATTTATATTTTACAACCTGAAAATTCACCGTGGCGCTGGCAACTCACAACACTGCAGCAGCATTTAATTACTGCAAATGCAAAACCGTATATTTCCATACTCCCGGAAATTCGTGATCGCTTTTTCTTCAGACCGGACGCAACCAAACAGGAACAACTCGCAACACAAAATCTTGCAGCCACAATACAAAATAGTATCGGTTATTTAAAATCAGAAAAAAATAAAGATTATAAAAAACCGCCAGTGTTATCACCCAGCATTACAAAGCAATATGCAAAACAGGCGGCTTACTTAAAACCTTATAAAAAAGATCCTGTGCCAGCCCCCTTAAGCTTAGCCACATTATCGGGACAAACAGGTTCACTAAACGATTATCGTGGCAAAGTTATTATCGTCAATTTTTGGGCTTCCTGGTGCCCACCGTGTGTTCACGAAATGCCATCAATGGAAAAACTCTACCAAAAATACTCTGCTTCCGCTTTTACAATTCTGGCGGTCAACATGGCTGAAGATGTTGCAACGATTAAGGATTTTATTCAAAACCAGGTTAATGTCAGTTTTCCGATATTACTCGATTCGGATGGCAAAGCACTGCAGGATTGGCAGGTTTTTGCCTTTCCATCGAGCTTTGTTATCGATAAAACCGGCAAAATTCGCTATGCCTTGTTTGGTTCAATTCTATGGGATAAACCGGAAGTTATTGAAATTATTGAAAAATTAATAAATGAACCGGTAAACCTCAAATAAACGGCATAATACTTGCTACTTATTCAAGTATGATTTTCAACTCTCAAATTGGCAGACTGAGTATTATCGTCAGTATCATATTAGTGCTAGCACTTTTATCCGGCTGTTCAGGTCTAACTAAGACAGAATGTCGACTCGCCGACTTCAGTGCACTGGGCTATGCCGATGCCAGTAAAGGCCGGCTACGGGATCACTTTGAGCGATACCATGAGAAATGCCTCAGTTATGATATCGATATTGCGGATGAATTAGTAATGTACGACTATGGCCGTGAACGCGGATTATTGAGTTATTGTGAAAATGTCCGGGTGAGCCGTCAATGTGATCGCGGCAATGCAGTCGGCCTCAAATCATCATTGCTGATTCCTACCGAAATGATACGGCTACGACAAGAGGTACCCCCCGTGCAAGTTCGATAAGTAAAATTTCTTGTTACGCTAACCAGTCTTTATTAATTAAAAAATCAGTATACAATTTATCTTCAGCAGAACCCGATTCCGGTTTCCAATCGTAACGCCATTTTACCACCGGTGGTAATGACATTAAAATTGATTCTGTTCGATGGCCAGTTTGTAAACCATATAACGTACCACGATCATAAACCAGATTATATTCTACATAACGGCCACGTCGATAACATTGAAAATCAATTTCGCGTTCACCGTATTCAATGTCTTTACGTTTAGCAACGATAGGTTGATAAGCTTTGATATAAGAGTCGCCAACGCTACGCATAAATTCAAAACTCTTGTCAAAACCCCATTCATTTAAATCATCGTAAAACAAACCGCCAATACCCCGAGGTTCATCCCGATGTTTAAGATAAAAATATTCATCACACCATTTTTTATATTTACTGTAAACATCATTACCGAATGGATCGCAGGCATCTTTTGATACCTGATGCCAATGAATAGCATCGTCCTCGAAACCATAATAAGGGGTTAAATCAAAACCACCTCCAAACCACCAGATTGGATCTTCACCGTCTTTATCCGCCACAAAAAAACGAACGTTAGCATGTGATGTAGGAATATAAGGATTCCGTGGATGAATAACCAAAGACACACCCAAAGCCTGAAAATTTCGACCGGCTAATTCAGGGCGATGTGCTGTCGCAGAAGCCGGCATATTATCTCCAAACACATGCGAAAAATTAACACCTGCTTTTTCAAACACCGCACCATTTTCCATCACCCGGCTTCGACCACCGCCACCTTGCGGACGATCAAACTTGTCTTCCAAAAATTTCTTGCCGCCGTCTTCTGCTTCTAACATGGCACAAATTCGATCCTGAAGATCCATTAAATAGTCTTTGATTGCATCAATATTTATTTCTGACATTCTTTTTCCCTAAGTTCTTACTACTTCACCGGTAATACTATTTCGAATTTCCGATTCTGTTTTAAATGCCCCTAATTCACCTGGCACATAATAATCGAGTGTTTTTCCAAAGCTTTTACGCACCACCCAGCTTTTACGCGCACTTGATTGCCCCGTTATATTGGCGCTGGTCGAAACGATAGCGCCATTAAATTGCAAACATAATTGCTGAACAATTGGATGGCGACTAATTCGAACTGCAATCGATTGGTGCTCACCCGTTAACCAAAATGGCGTTGATTGCTTACAAGGCACGATCCATGTCACTGGTTTATCTGTGTGTTGCTTTAACTTATTAATTGTAAGTGTATCATTAATATCAATATAGGGCTCAAGTTGCGACACATTTTGAGCAACTAATAACAGGCCTTTCGCTAGCGATCGTCTTTTTAGTTGCAGTAAATACAGAACCGCTTCCTGATCCAGCGGATCGCAGCCAAGTCCAAACACCGATTCGGTGGGATAACTAATGACCCCGCCATGATTGATTATTTGAATGGCTTTTTTGATATGCCAATTGGACATCGATTTTATTTAATGCCAGCGAATTCGAAAATTATCACGAAAACTGCTTTTGCACTTCAGCATCAGCAGCAACAACTGCCTTGGCATTCTGCTCGCGTTCTGCAGTTAAACGAACTGCGAGGGCATCATCACTTAACGCCATTATTTGTGCCGCTAAATAGGCTGCATTTTTAGCACCGGCTTTACCAATAGCAACCGTCGCGACAGGAATCCCGCCGGGCATTTGCACAGTAGACAATAACGCATCCATTCCTTTCAAGGGCCCGCCATCCATTGGTACACCAATAACCGGTTTTAAAGTGTGAGCTGCAATCGTACCAGCTAAATGTGCCGCAAGCCCGGCAGCACCAATAAACACCTGGCAGCCCCGTTGGTCCGCATCCGCAATATAATTACGGGTGATATCCGGAGTACGATGAGCAGATGAAATTTTCACTTCAAAGGTGATATTGAGTTTTTTTAAGGTATCGATACACGCCTGCATAACAGGTAAATCTGAATCTGACCCCATAATAATTGAAACAAATGCTGAACTCATATTCTCTGCCTTTCAGGTTATTCAACCACCGAGCCAATACTCTACAAACAAGTGGTTTGATAAATACAAACTCGAAGCATACCGTAAATTGCTAGCTTAAACTAACAAAAGTAAATCAAAAGCATCGATTAAACCTTACATTATTAGCGGTTTAATGCCTTGTGATATTTACTCGATTATTTAAGTCAAGAACACTGAATTATCGCCGCTAATAGATATTAAGTTATTAATAATTATACGAATTTAGTTAAATATGATGAAAATTATTATGAAGTTATTGGTACTCTTAAGTATTTTTCTTACCAATGCCAACATCAATATTTATAGTGCCGTTATAAAACATAAATTACCCAACGGTTTTACCAGCTCAGCTGAATATCGCATTGGTGAAAAAGATAAACCTGCGGTTTTTATTTTGCATGGCTTGTTACAAACGCGAAACTATTTAACCGTTCAAAGTTTAATTACCGCCATTAGTGATGAAGGTTATACCGTTTTAGCACCGAATCTATCATTAAGTATTAGTAACCGTAAAAAAAGTTTACCGTGTGAAGCTATTCATAATCACGATATGAAGCAGGACATTGACGAAATAGATTACTGGGTTAAATGGTTAGAAAAAAAAGGTCACACCCGTATCAGCCTGGTGGGGCACAGCTTCGGTAGTTTACAGCTTGTTATTTATGCTAACACCAAAAAACCAAAGTCAGTAACACATTTAATCACCACTAGTTTAATTGATGTTGAAGAAACCAATGATCATAAACCTATAAATTCATTCGTCACCAAAGCACGAAAACAAATAAAAAATAACGATACACAACTTCACGAATATCAAATTTCTTATTGCAAAAAGTACATATCACCTGCAAGTAATTATCTTTCCTATGCCAGGTGGACTAAAGATAAACTAATTACCGAGCTCAATAAACTAACTATTCCTATCACTATTATTTTAGGAAGTACCGACAAACGGCTCGATAATAACTGGATCTCAATGTTAAAAAAATCAAAGCTAGAGTTAATTATGATACAAGGTGCAAATCATTTTTTTGATAAAAGCCATGAATTTGATCTGAATGATAGTGTTTTAGACACTTTAGTTCCTTGATAGATAATCCCTAAATGACAAATAGTAAAAATCGACACTTATCAATTCCAATACACATTGTCGGAATTGTATTTATTATTGCCCTGGTCCTAACCTTAAGTGTTCTGGGATGGTATACAAACAAAAAAATAACCATGCTTCAGGAACAATCTATTCTTGAGTCAAATATCATGGCAAAAAAAGAACTGGATAAAACGCTGGAATCATTATTCACAAAGTCCGATTCTTTAGCCGAAAAATTTTCAGCCTGGGATGAAACCATTCAGCAATTGCAAAATCCAACTTATTATAAATATTGGCAGATTAATCGCGTACCGAAATCCGGGTTTATTCCAGACTATTTTGATGCAATAGAACTCTACGATAAAGATGGTATTCCATTATCCGAATCCAATGATATCAATATGCCATTAACTGTTTTAAGAAACACCATAAAACCCTATGTCATAATTGGTTCGGATCATGCACATTTATTTCAGCAAGCCAGTGTCTATGCCGAAAGTGACGTTAATGCCATAGGATTTTTAGTTATCAAAATAGATATTACTCTTGCACTAAACAATAACAAATTTCGTTTTCTCGATATTGCTAGCTTAAAATACGTATCAAGCATAAATCATCCAATTGCAATTAAAGATATTCATAAATATTTTAATTCATCTGCTATTGATAACCCGGAATTATTAGTCCTCGAGAAACTCTTTAATAAGACATTAATTAATCTATCGATTGCTTCGTTACTATTCTTTTTAGTATTTTTATTTTTTGTTATTAAATATCTGGGTTTACCACTCAGGTACTTATCACAACAGATAGATCTGGTTGGTTATGGTGATAAAAAAGAAATTGAAAAAAAACATTCAACATTAATTAATATTGCAGAATTTGAAAAAGTTCATCAATCTTTGAATGATTACCATACAAAGCTATACAACAGTGAAAAAGAACTTAGGGATAGTGAATTACAAAACAGAACAATTTTAAAAACCGTTCCAGATGCCATAATAACTTTGAACACTAAATTTAACATTATATCAGCAAATTCAGCAGCAGAAGAATTATTTGGTTACAAAGAAAACACCTTAACATCAATGTCTATCGATTCTTTATTTTCGGAAGATTCCATAGATAAGTTCCATCATGCCATAACCAGCTGTTATTTTGACAAAGAGCATTCACAAGATGAATCAAAACAACAATTCATGGGACAACATAAGTTCGGCTATAATTTTCAAATACAATGCAGTTTGACCTCAATCGTATTATCGGGTGAAGACTCCTATATCTTCATTGCAAAAAATATTACCGAAAGAAAAGAATATGAATCACGATTAACACAATTAGCCAACTTTGATTCCCTAACAGGTTTATCAAACAGAGCATTATTTCACGATAGACTGGAACACGCGCTATCTCAAGCGAAACGCAATAACAAAAGACTGGGATTACTGTTTATCGATCTGGATCGATTTAAACCTATCAATGATACCTACGGTCACCAAATTGGTGATTTATTGTTAATTACAGTCGCTAAACGAATAAACCGTTGTATTCGTGAAGGTGATACTATCTCCCGCTTAAGTGGTGATGAATTTACCATTATTATTGAAGGCATTGAGCACGAAGAAGATTCTGCAATTATCGCAAAAAATATTTTAGACGCACTCAGACAGCCGTATAACCTGAAAGGTCATGAATTGTATATTTCAGCAAGTATTGGTATTACTACTTTCCCGGAAGACGATAATAATCGAACCAATTTGATTAAAAATGCCGATACTGCAATGTATCGTGCCAAAGAACTCGGTGGTGATAAATATCAATTTTTCACCATGGATCTCAATTATCGTGCCGAAGAACGTCTATCGATTGAAAACAAACTTCGTTATGCCGTAGAAAAGAATTTATTCACACTGAATTATCAACCACGAATTAATCTGCATGATAATAATATTTCCGGTATTGAAGCTTTAATGCGACTCAATGATCCTGAATTAGGTAATATTCCACCCGTTAGTTTTATTCCAATATTAGAAGAAACCGGACTCATTCACCGAGCAGGTGAATGGGTAATTAAAACTGTATGCACACAGTACATGGCATGGCAGAAAATCGGATTTCCTGATTTACGTGTGTCTATTAATTTATCAGCACATCAATTTAAAGAAACCAACTTAGTTGAAACTATTTTTCGAATTTTAGCAGACACTAAAATGAACCCCAATAATCTTGAATTTGAAATAACTGAAAGTTTATTAGTTGATAACATCGATGAAACTGCTAAAGCTCTGGTGCAACTTCATGATCGCGGCATTAAAATATCAATCGATGATTTTGGAACAGGTTATTCATCTCTGGCCTATCTTAAAAAATTCCCGATAGATATTTTAAAAATAGATCGGTCATTCGTTAATGACATTACCACAAATGAAGATGATGCCATTATAGTAGACACCATCATCGCAATGGCTCGAAGCTTAAAACTTAAAATAACCGCAGAAGGTGTTGAAAATAAAGAACAACTAAAATTTCTATCTGATCGCAATTGTGACGAAATTCAGGGTTATTTATACAGTAAGCCGCTATCAAGTGAACAGCTACTCGATTTTGTTGATAGTGAATCATGGAAGACAATTTAACCCTAGATTATCATGTATCAAATTTCTTGAAACATTAATTGTCATTATCAATAATATCTTGAATGGTTATTTTTAATTTTGGAAATTTATCATTAAATATCGTAATGATATCATGCACATCTTTCTCACCACGTTTATAATAGATAGCTTTAATTCGTCTTATCCATTCTTCGGCTGGCAAATATTTCCAGTTAAATTCATCATAAATCAAGTCGCTATCTATTAATGGTGAAATAGCAGGCTCACTCTGATCTTTGCGTAATAATTCCTCTACAGGACTTTGAGCTACTTTGGATTTATGAATTGAACTACTTGTGGTAACAGGATCATTCATCAATTCAGTCGAAAGTGGCTGTGTCGGTGCATCTGCCATCCGTGAGCTTGACGACAATGAATCAAGACTCATTTCGACTGTGATATCTTCATCTTCTACTACGTCTTCTGTGATATTTTCAGTTGCTATTGCTTTCTTTTCAAGAGGACTGATTCTCGGTTTGATTATCCCGCCAGGATAGTCAAACTGTGGTAATGGTTTTTTTGATTCATTCAGTATTACTTTTCCTGTTTTTATATCGGTTGGCTTACTATTGATTTTCTTTCTGAATGTCTTGTTTGATTGCTCTTTTTTAACTTTAGAGCGTTTAGCTAATGTAGCATTTTGTTTGGTTTTATTATCAGCTTTTGCTTTCTGAGAACGCTTATCTTCCAATTTTTGATTGTCCGGTGTACTGTCCTGTTGTGAGTCTAATTCACCCATAATAATTGCAGGTTCAAATTCTATTACCTGCTCATCCGGAAAAAAACTGACCATTGTAAAAACAATTAAAATTGATGCAGCAGTTGATAATGGTATAAAGTAATTATTCGTAAATGGACTACTATTTTTTTTAGGCTTAGAATTTACCTCGCGTTTTGCTGCAGCCAAAATGCTATTATCAAGGTCACTAGCCGGTAATTCCGCATTCGTTTTAGAATTATCTGCATCACGATACACTTTAGACAAATCAGAATTACCTGATAAGTAATCGTTAAAATTATTGTCGTTATCGTGATTACTCATGAATCACCTGCTTGAATCGTTTTTGTTAAACTGTTAACGGCATAACGCAGCCTGCTTTTTGCTGTTTCGGCGTTGACATTGGTAATTCGTGCAATCTCATCAAGACTTAAACCGGATTCTTCCCGCAACAAAAAAACTTCTCGTTGTTTTTCCGGCAATAGTTCTATCGCTGATAATAACCGTGTTCGTTTTTGCTCAGCAGCCAGAATGTGTTCCGGTTGTTGCTGCTTGCTAGCAGGCAGTGCTTCAATAATATCCTCTGTTTCACAATCATCATTACTAACACTATCAGAGAAACGAATTTTATTACGCCGATAGTAATCAATTAATTTATTGTGGGCTACTGTATACATATACGTTGTAAATTTCGCTGAGCTAATATATTTTTTTCGAGCCTTAATGATACTCATCCAGGAATCTTGAAATAATTCCTCTGCAATAGCCGCTTCGGAACACTGGCGGCGAAAATAACGAAATAGTGGCCCTTTATGCCGTGAATATAAAACTTCGAAAGCAGCGGCATCCCCGGTGGAATACCGCAACATTAAACTTTCATCAGTCTGGTCTTTTAGGTCATCATTCATTGATGACCCAAGATTAACAGCAGCCACACTATTATGCATTACTTTTACTACCACGGTCCTTGAGATAGTCGCATTTCATTAACTCAATGATTTTGTTAAATTCACCAGCTTTATAAATTCACCTCGGTAGCCAAAATGATCCTTGCCACGCGCATCCCGTGCCAGATCTAATACATCATTATAGCTGTAATTTTTTGTATAATTACCACCTTTTAATATTTGACCAAAAGCAGCAACGGCAGCAGCAAATCGAAACCGATCCGAGGTATTTGAAATATCATCGATAATCGTGTTCACTCGTAACGGCCAGCTTAACAATTGACTGGTATCCTGATCAGGCGCTTTATAGCGTATTTTTAGAAAAGCCAATTCACCGTTGATAACATTTTTCTGTAATAACGATTGAGCAGTATGCTTATAACGAAGCTCATCAACTGATTGCGCTTTACTGCCTTTTAGACTGATTTCATATAAGGCTGTAACGGTATGGCCTGCGCCGATATCACCGGCATCAACTTTATCATTATTAAAGTCTTCTCGTTTTAGTATACGGTTTTCATAACCGATTAAACGATACTCGGCGACACTGCTGTTATTAAATTCAATCTGAATTTTTACATCTTTGGCTATGGTTTGCAGTGTTGAGCTCATTTCATCGACCAGAACTTTTTGAGCTTCATTCAAGGTATCGATATAATGATAATTACCATTACCCTTGTCGGCAAGTTGTTCCATTAAATGATCATTGTAATTACCAGAACCAAAGCCCAACGTTGTTAAACTGATTCCGGATTTACGCTTCTCTTCAACCAACTGTGTTAATGCTTCAAAATTTACCGTGCCCACATTAAAATCACCATCAGTCGCTAGAATAATTCTATTAATGCCCTCTTTAATAAATGCCTGTTCTGCGATTGAATACGCTAATTTAATTCCGGCAGCGCCATTGGTTGACCCACCTGCAGCGAGGTTATCAAGTGCCCGGCTAATAGTAGCTGTTTTATTACCATCGGTTGGTTCTAATACCACACCTGATGCGCCAGCATAAACAACCAGTGATATTTTATCCTGGGGTCGTAATTGTTTGGTTAATAATTTTAACGAGGTTTTTAATAAACCCAATTTATTTTGAGATTGCATTGAACCTGATACATCCACTAAAAACACCAGATTACTGGCAGGAAGTTTTTGTTTTGAGATATCGAGCCCTTTAATACCGACGTGCAATAAATAAGTATTTTTATTCCAGGGCGTTGCAGCAATTTCAGTGGTCACACGAAAGGGTTTATTACTATCAGGTTCAGGATAGTTGTAGCTAAAATAATTAACTAACTCTTCTACCCTAACCGCATCCCGTCTGGGTAAACTTCCAGAATTAATAAATCGGCGTACATTAGAATACGATCCAGTATCAACATCAATACTAAAAGTTGACACCGGATTTTCAGAAACACGTTTAATCGCATTTTGATCCAGATGGGCATAATTTTCAGTGTTAATATTTTCAGCAGGATGCCGAATACTGGTCAGAGCATCCTGATAATATAAACTCGGCGATATTCGACCTGCCATCAAACCCTGTTTGGCAAACTCGGTTTTTCGTTTTGATCTGACTGTTGC
>JBGMRJ010000010.1:0-9443 GCA_048061315.1 Gammaproteobacteria bacterium | reverse complement strand
CTTAGCAGGATAATGGATTTGTTATTCATTTTTATAATTCCTTCTGTCGTATAAAAACTAAGTTAATAGGGAAATTTCATTCACTAGGTTTATAAACGCAGAAAAATCCAGAACGGGTTAAATATTATAAATTATTTAGAAATACTGTTTACAATCATTGGGTTAGAAAACGAATATAGGGAATATCGTGCGTATGAATTTACTGTAGTAGATTAGAATTTCGTATTGTTACGCTTATTAATTTATAAGATGTTTCTGTTTTCAAAAATTCAAATGAATTTTGATAATTTTTACCATCCAGTTTTTTATTAATAACCAGATCTAAAACTGGATATTTCATTACTTTTGAATCGCCACAATCATTAAAATATTTTTTAAACTCATTGCCAGTATAAATATATTCATTCAAACCAGAAATTAATACAATATAATCTGAATTTATTTTTAGATTTAATTCAGCTTTAAGTAAATTCAAATTATTTTTTAAAAATTTTCCTTTATCAGCAGAACCCCATTTTTTATCGCTACCCCAATATTTAATTTCATCAAAAGAATACCGGTTTAAATTATTAATACTTAAATCCGTTAGCAAACTATTAAATAACCAATTATTAAAATGTTTCTTTATGTTAACAAATGTAAAATAATCGCCATTGCTTGTAATGAATGAACTTATATAGGGTTTATTAGATGAAAATCTTGACGTATTAAATGAATAAAAATCGAGGTCAGTACTATTTTTAAAATCAGTTAATAAAATGGCATTATCTTTATTTATTAATACTGTTTCGCCACCCTCCCAATACCAATGTTCACATCGATTTGCATCTGAATACTCAATTTTATTGAAACACATTTTAGTTGAATTTTTTATTGCAACTGCTAATCCATTTCTAAATGACGTTGTATTATCGTATATGGCAGGTATTTTAATTTTCCCGTTATGATTTAGATAACCAACTTTCTTGGATTTGTTATCTCTAAATCGAATTGTTTGTTCACTTTCACAATCGTATGAACTATCACTAATATAAACATTGTCAAATTCTATTTGTTCACCATTTTTAAGAAGATAATATTGTAAATACCGATTATTTTTTTCCTCCATAACCGCAATTATATTATTAAATTTATAAGCTGTCGTAAACCCGCCGAATCGCGGCTCAATACGTACAGCACCTGTTGCATCTTTATATCCGATTAAAGTCTTACCTTCGTCCCAAAAAGCAATCCAGGGCGCATCAGCATTGACAGTATTTGAAAAAATTACAATTAAAAAAAGAATATTTCGCATATAACACCTTTGTCTCACTTTAAACAATTATAGAATACAAGTTAATGCCTTTTAGTAACATCTCAAATCGTTCGCTGGCTTGTTCTGTTATCACTATTTTTTCCCTTTCGTTTTAGATGTAACACCTAGCTAAGCAACTCCGAGACAGGCTGGTTTTTTTGCAGTCTTTACAAAAAAAATGTCGTGTCTCGGAGTCCGACTTGAGCTGATTGTTAACATTTTTAAACTTTGCAGTATAGTTTATTGACTCATCAAATTTTGACCATGTGGATTGTCTATTACCATTAACCACTTTCCATCAAGTTGACGACGAAGCACTGCCACGGATAAGCCGCTTTGTTGAATGTCAGTTCCATCGGGTGCATTTCCCGTCATTTTCCAAGGTGCAAAATGAACAGCTATATCCTTCGATATAAATACTTCATGTCCACTGTAGCTAAATTTTGGATTTAATGTAAAGGCTCCTTCAAACATTTTTCGTAGAACAGCTGGATCTGAAATAGGTTTTCCGGGTTCAAAGACAACTGTAGCATTTTGCTCATAGCTAGCCATGACACCTTCAATATCTCCATTGTGAAATGAAGTAGTCATTTTTTTAATTACATTCAATACATTTTTTTCTTCACTAGACATTGTACTTCCTTCTTTATTGTTTGCGATTGCAGTAGATATAATGCTCAATACAATCAAAGTAATAAGGGTTAGAATTTTAAGCATTTTTTGCTCCTTCACTATTAATAACATAAAATTATTTGACAATTTGAGTTAAAAAACTACCAAAATCTTTAGGGCTATCAAATTGTGCTGTTGATTTTTGTAGACACAAAGTTTTGAGTGATTTTTCTAAATTTTTAGTTTTCTCTAATACATTGAGATAGGATGGAGCATGTTTCGTGGCATAAGTAATTTTATTTAGATGTACTCGTCCCAACTTTAATGCAGAAGATAATCTACGTGGACATGAACATTTAGCATCTTCATTAACTAAGCCACAACTTTTTGATGTAAATTCTAAAACATCAGTTCTAGCCCGAGATAATCGCTTTCGATAATTTTCTTTTGTTATACCAAGTATATCAATCGCCTCACTTTGATCTAGCTCTAATATATCTCCAATTACATAAGCTATTCGATGTTTCATATCAAGACATAACAACATAGCCATCGTACAAACTATTCGAAGTTCATTAAGAATTATATTATTTTCGGGTTGTTCTGGAACTGAAGTCAATCCCATTTCAAGATCAGTACGAAACATGTCAAAATTCAGACCCAAGTCGCGATTAGATATTTTTTTTGCATTAAGTAGGTAGTTCGTCGCTACACGGTATACCCAAGTTTGAAAAGAACTTTTACCTTCAAATGTTGATAGTTTAGTAATAACTAGAATAAGAATTTCTTGTGTAGCATCACTTGCATCATCTGGATTGACAAGAATTCGCATAGCAAGATGATGTACTCTATCTTGAATATTTCGTACTACTTGCTCAAGAGCAGATTGTTCTCCATTTTGTGCATCAATAACTACTTGATTAAATTGTTCTATCATTTTATAACTCACCTTTTATATCACCAATGAATTTTGGCTTCTTATAAGTTAGACAATATTGAATAGCAATGTGTGACAGATTTTTTTAATTCAATCAACAGTTGACAGAAATATTAATATAAAACAAAAAGTTACGACTATACCTCAGACTACTCTTTATTTTTCTCTTCAATCCAACGAGACATGTATTCTGTACTTTTCATGGCATTATGTTGCAGCATCGCACCGTAAAAATTATCAAGGCGATGTTGATCCAGTGAGTCGAGTAATTCTTTAAGCCGTTGTGATAAGTATTCGGCTATTTTATTTTTATCGTAGTAACGATTTATTATTTTGATACCATTGTTTTGCATTTGACACCAGCCCGCTTCATTTTGGTAAAGTGCTACAGCTGCTTTTGCGAAATATTCTGGATCGTCTGTGATAACACCATTCCAGGGTAATTTATTATCCAGATTACCGTGCATTGCTTCTGCGCCTATGCTGGTGGTAATACTGGGTGTTCCGGCTAACATTGCGTCGATTAGTTTACCTTTAATACCGGCACCAAAACGTAATGGTGCCAAACACAATCTGCTGTGTTGCATTACCTCAAAAACATTTTTAGCCCAGCCTTTGATTAAAAAATTTTGTTTCTCATTGTGCAATGCATTTACTTTTTCGGGTGGATAAGCCCCATAGATGTGCATTTCCGCATCGGGTAATTGTTTTCGAATTAGTGGCCATAGTGTTTCTTTAAGGTACAAAACTGCATCCCAGTTTGGTTCATGTCTGAAATTACCGATGCTGATAAAATGTTGGCGTTTTGAGAATGCTGGTGTGGTTTGAATAATTTCAGAATTAATAGTATCCAGCATAAAAGGAACTAAACAGAGTAATTGCTTATCAATCTTAAATTCATTAATTAATAAATCCATTTCATATTTAGAAATTAATAAACTTAAATCACAGCGTAAAATACTGGTAATCTCGCGTTTAGCCAAATCACTGTGTAAATCTTGCTGTGTTACTTCGCGGTTTTGCTTTAATGCTAAATGACGTGCTTCGCGAACACTGTGCAAATCAACCGTTAGTAAAATCCGCACGGCTTCGGGACAATTGTTTTCAACCCGCCAGCCAAATTGTTCCTGCATCATAAAGCGATCGAACAAAACAATATCGGGTTTTAAGTTTGCGATATAATAATCAAAACTGGAATTATTTAATTCTATTGAGTCTGATGTTACTTCCATAGAATCTAAATCAAACATATGTGGACTTTTAACGGCAGGACTGGCAAACGTAATTTTATACTGCTGTTTGGAGAAAAATTCCAGTAATTGAATCATTTGGCTACCGGCTGCCGAAGAATTTGGCTCCGGCCAGACGTAACCGATCACGAGTAATGTTGGCATATAAAAAATGGGATTAATTAAATAGAACTGAGTGTAAAAGAAATTTGAATTTTAATAAATGAAAATAGTGCTATAGTTTAGTATTTATTGTTTACTTAATTGCTCGTAGACAAAACCGTGTAACACCAGTCTCTCGTTTTCTTCGACAAAGACAAACTCCAAGCCATAAACATGAAGATCTTTAGAACCTTCATCTTGAGCTTCAATTATTTCAACACGGCGGATAATTGCTAAAATTTGCACGTATTGATCTACACCACCCACTGCAAATTTTGCATTGATACTAATATCGTCTCCAATGTCACCAATGGCTTCAACCGTGGATAACTTGGAGCCCCCCGTGCTGATATCCGTTAATTTAGCCGATACGGCTTCCTTTAATGCTTTATCAGGATCTTCATTTTGGACAGAGACAATAAGTTCAACGCCGACTCTTTGAGCACTACGAACCACTACAGATTCTACCGCCAACGGATAGGTGAGATGCATGTAGGGATAAGGACTTCTTTTGGTATCCAACACCGCTACATTAAAGGCATAGACGGTTTTAATAGAAAATAATCGAACAATGAACTTATGGCCCTTTTCTACTGGAATAGGCTTTCCAGCAACCTGGGGACTGGTGACGATAATACTCTTGCCTTCACGATAGCCCAGTAATTTAACAAAAATACGATCTTTACTATCATCCGCAGGGTTTTGCAGTTGAATCTTTTCACCGACACTGAGCTTTATATCTTTGAAATTTATCGATTTTTTCTTTTTGTCTTGAGCTGCCATGGTATTAGTTATGAAATTGGAATTATTGACAGTTTATCGGCACTGCGGGTTTAATTTTAAGTGCTCGCAATCAAGTTACCTTAACTTATGACACAAGCGTGTTAAAAACGGACTGTTTTTGAACCAGGTGGTGTTACATAGCGATCAATCAAGATTAATAATGGTGGCAACAGTAGAAAATCGACAATCAATGCATAACTTAAGGTTATTGTCAGCAATGCTCCCACTCGACTGGTTGGTAACATATGCGATGTGGTTAGTACCAAAAATCCTGACACCAGAACAACCGTGGTAATAATTAATGCAACGCCGACGGTATTAAAGGCATAGCGTATACCTTCGATAGCATCGTAGTTCTTTTCGCGTCTGGCACGCAGGTATTTCGTTAGAAAATGTACGGTATCATCAACCACGATTCCGAGTGTCATGGTCATTACCACCGAAGCAGATAAGTCAATTTCACCAACAAATAAACCCCAGGTGCCATAGGCTAACCCAGCGGGTGCCAGATTGGGCAGCATACTAACCAGACCAATTCGTACGGATCGTAAAACAATAATCAATACTAATGAAATTAAAAACAATGCCGTTCCAGTACCGTAGAGCAAGCTTCGAATATTTCGGTGATTAATATAAGCGAATACCATGTCCAGACCTGAGCCTTCAGTAACATGAATATTAGGCGTATTTTTTTCCAGCCATTCTCTTGAACGTGCTTCAATATCCAGTAAAAATTCAGAATCGGTTTTTTTAATTAATGCCACAAATTGGGTTGAGGAACGTTCAAAATTGATTTGATCTTCAGTTCCCAAGCCTCGCGGTAACGAGAGTTCATAGAGCAATAAGTATTGTGCAATTAAATCACGCTGCTCAGGAATACGATAATAGTCAGGGTTATCCTGATGCATATTTTTATTCAGGCGCTTAATAGTATCTGATAGTGAGCGTACAAAAACCACTCCATCCTGCTGACGATACCATTTAGAAAATTCATCAACTGCTTTCATGTAGTCAGGATCATTAATCCCGTCTTTTATATTTGTTTCCAGTGAATAACGAATTGCATGCACACCACTGAGATTAGTATTAATAGCTTCAATGGTTCGACGTTCTTCAAACGTAAAATCAAAATATTCATGCCAGCGTTCTGTTAAAACATTATTACCAATGAAGCTGGTAAAAATCACCACAACGATACCGACACCAAATAATAATTTACGCCGTTGTCGAATGACAAAATCGGCAAATGCAGTTATATGAATATTGTATTCTAGTTTATTAAACCATTGCCGTACTGGAAAAATTGACAACATCGCAGGTAATAATACCATTGAAAAGATGTAGGCCAATGCTACACCAATAGCGATCATATTACCCAGATCACGATAGGGTGGTGAGTCACTAAAATTCAGCATTAATACGCCGATTATAGTCGTTAAACTTGTTAGAAAAACCGGCATCGCGTTTATTCGAAGTGCTTCGTGTATTGCCTGTTTTTTATCACGCCCATGCCGGCGTTCATAAAAATAACTCACTAAAATATGCACCGAATCCGCTACACTAATCGTAATTATAATGCTTGGTACAAAACCTGAAACCACGGTTAATGGTTTACCAAACCAGGCATACATTCCAAATGTGCCGATAATTGAAAAACTGATAATTAACAAGGTAGCCATCATGGCTGTAAAGCTGCGTAAAAAAACCAGTAAGCCAATTAAAATAATAATATAACTGGTTATTACTAATTCACGAATGTCTTGCTGCACTCCCAGACCAAGACTGTAATTGGCAAAGGTTGTCCCTGTTAAACTGATATCGACATCGGGATAACGTTTTTTAAAATCGGCAACAATTTTTTCTGCAAACTTAACGATGACTGTATTTGAATTTAAATCTTCCGTGGGTGGATTAACCCTGACGTTGACCGCTGTAACACTTCCATCGATAGAGATACGATTTTTAACCAGGCTAATTTCATTTAGCGCGATTTTTTTGATTGTCTCGATTTTGCTTTTAGTTAGTGTCGCAGGATCATCAATTAAATATTCCGTTACTAAATCATCACCGTTGGCCGTGGTGTGTTGATAATTGGATATTGAATCGACTCGTAATACGTAAGGAAATGTCCAGCTAAGCTTGGTTAGTTCTTTAACCAGTGTCAGATTACTTTTGGTAAAAACATTTTTATTTTTTGGTGCAATGTAAAATAACAGGTTTTCCTGTCGATTAAAGGTGTCTTCAAGATTGTTAAACGCAATTAACTGTGGATTGTCATCACTGAAAAATACTTTAAAATCATTGGTGAATATAAGTTTCGAAGTAGACGATGCCAAACCCACTACCAGCACAATGAGTAATGCGATTACGACATAGGGTTTGTTAATTACTAATGTTGCATAACGCTCAAACATCATGCTTACCTGAATTATAATTTATATTCAGTTAATACTAAGCAATAATCTTACAAATTGCTTATTAAATTTTACTATTAAGAAAAATTATAATTAATGACAGTTATGCCAGCTTATCATCAGCAACGTGATATTTTGGATCTTCGAGTACATTAACTTCAACCAGATTACCGGCTTTGGTCAACAACATTTTGCACTCAGGACTCAAATGACGCAGGTGTAATTTTTTACCGGCTTTAATGTATTTATCGGCCAGGTTATCTATTGCTTCAATCGCGGAGTGATCTGCAACGCGGGAGTTTTGAAATTCTATAATAACATCATCAGGATCGTCTTCGGGGTTAAATAAATCCAGAAAGTTTTTTACCGAGCCAAAAAATAACGGACCGTTTAATTCGTAAATTCTTGAACCGTCTTTATCAGTGCTGGTAACATGAATATGGCTAGCGTGTTCCCAGGCAAAAAATAATGCCGATACAATAACGCCAACGATTACCGCGATGGCTAAATCGGTAAATACGGTAACACCCGAAACAAGAATTAACACAAAAGCATCGGTCTTGGGAATTTTCCCCATGATACGTAAGCTAGACCATTCAAATGTGCCAAACACAACAATGAACATCACACCAACCAATGCCGCCATCGGAATAATTTCTATCAAGTCTGAGGCAAACATAATAAACATTAATAAAAATAGTGCGGCGGCAACACCCGATAAACGTTGATGACCACCGGAATTTACATTAATCATACTTTGCCCAATCATGGCGCAACCACCCATGCCACCAAACATACCGGTTACGGTATTAGCGATCCCCTGACCAACACATTCACGATTACCGCGACCACGTGTTCCGGTGATGTCGTCTATCAACGATAGTGTCAACAGTGATTCAATTAATCCGACTGCCGCTAATATAATAGAATAAGGGAAAATAATTTTTAACGTTTGCCAGCTAAAGTCTACATTTGGAATGTGAAATACAGGAAACTGCCCTTTGATGGATGCCATATCACCGACCGTTTTGGTGTCAACATTAAAACCAATTACAATTAATGATACTACTATGATAGCGGCAAGAGATGCCGGAAATGCTGATGTTAATTTTGGTAAATAATAAATTATTGCAATTGTCAGCACTATTAACCCTGCAAAGACGGCTAGATCTTGACCGAGCATCCATTCACCATTGGTGCCCGGCACTTGAAAATGGGGTAACTGCGCCAGGAAGATGACAATTGCCAGGCCATTAACAAAACCCAACATCACTGGGTGCGGTACAATTCGGATGTATTTACCGAGTCGTAAGATACCGGCTAAAATTTGAATTAATCCGGTTAACACTACAGCTGCAAATAAATACTCTACTCCGTGTTGCGCTACCAAGGCAACCATCACCACCGCCATTGCACCAGTGGCACCCGAAATCATGCCCGGGCGACCACCAAAAATGGAGGCCAATAACCCAACCATAAAGGCGGCATACAAACCCACTAATGGTTCAACACCGGCTACAAATGCAAATGCCACCGCTTCGGGCACTAAAGCCAGGGCAACAGTTAAACCTGACAGGATTTCATTTTGAAAACAGACACGACTGGAGCAGCCTAATTGGAACATCGGGAACCTCGAAGTTAAATGGTGATTTGCATTTAGGGTTGCGAATCATACCGAATATAAGTAAATTTTGATATAGTTAACTATTAAGTGTTTATGAATTAACCTGTAACAGTATCGGCAGATTATTAGAATCATGAATAAATTCCGTATTGAAACTTTAAATTCTATTCATTTTTATGAGTGCATAGAAAAATTTAAGCCATATTTTACATTTTGAGCTTATGTTCATCATCCATTCAGTTTTACTGCCGTATTGTTACCTTTCACGAATAATATCTCGTATAATAATACTCCCTCACATTTACAGTCTCGCTATCAAATTGAGAAGTTGAGAACGGAATTATTTTATAAGATAAACAATAAATTACATGGAGGAAATTATGTTTTT